>JASLAI010000379.1 GCA_030147225.1 Planococcus sp. (in: firmicutes)
CTCCACTGGATAAGGAATATACGAGTCAGCGTTGCCTCCCATTGGTGAAACAGGAGCCACCATCTGTTCACGAGATCGGCAGTTTTCACGAATCAAGTCCAACAATTTCGGTACGAGCTCATCTTCTACACCAATTAAAAAGGTCGTATTCCCTGAGCGCAAAAACCCTCCTGTACTGGCAAGTTTTGTAGCCCGGAAATCATTTTTCGTTAACGCGTTGGATAATCGGTTACTATCTTGATCCTGTACAACTGCTACTACGAGTTTCATCAGCACTCACTCCTTTTTATCTTTCTTCTATATAAGTATAACATGAACGAAGATATTCGCTGCACATCTTTCCAGACCTTCCCCCAAAAAATAAAAACTTTTAAAAAACAGTTGATCCTAAGAAGGATCAACTGAGGCTTGCCTTTCTTCTATAAACCGTACCGCAGTCTCCAAAGCATCTGAAAAAACAACATCAAGCTCATTCTCTGCATTAATAAGACGAATGCGCTCTGGATTTTGGCTTAAAAGCAAAAGATAGCCCTCTCTCACTTTATAATGAAACTTCATTGATTCGACATCCAACCGGTTGATTTCCCGGTCTGAGTCCTTTTCAATGCGTGCCAATCCAACTTTTGGATTAACATCAAAATAAAGAGTCAGGTCCGGCATATAATCGTCGATGGCAAATTTATTGATGGAAAATATTTCTTCCATCCCAAGTCCTCGTGCATATCCTTGATAAGCCAGACTTGAATCGATGTAACGGTCACACAAGACGATGCTTCCCGCTTCGAGTGCTGGAATGATTTTTTCAACTAAATGCTGTCTTCTAGCCGCAGCATACAATAAAGCTTCTGTCCTTGCATCCATTGCTGTGTTTTCGCGGTCCAAAATCACATTGCGGATTTGTTCAGCAATATCGATGCCACCGGGCTCACGCGTGCAGACTACTGAAAACCCTTTTTCTTCTAACGCATCTGACAGCATCTTTAGAACCGTAGACTTTCCCGATCCTTCTCCGCCTTCCAGATTGATTAAATAACTCATTTTACGGCTCACCTTATTCCATGAAATTAATCATAATCTACTGTTTCAAACTCTTTATACTATACACGAATTGGCTCTCTTTTTATAGTGAGCATGTAAAAAACCGTTCATCTCTTAAAGAAAATGAACGGTTTCCTGGTTATTCCTCGTCTTCCGCTACTTGATAAGCCCGACGGAACAGCTCCATTTGGCTGTCAATTGCCGGCTCGTCATTTTTGCGCGGTACATAATGATAGACCCCAGTCTCATCTTGCTGTCTGGCTTTGACATTGTCGGCAAGTCCTAATTCCAGTATGCTTTTGACCTGTTCTTTAATTTCTTCATCCACAATTGGAAACAGTATTTCGATGCGATTGTTCAAGTTCCGAGTCATCATATCCGCTGAAGACAAAAAGGTCTTTCTTTTGCCATTATGGTTGAATAGATAGACGCGGCTATGTTCCAACAGGCTGCCTACGATACTCCGCACTTGGATATTTTCACTGACTCCTGGGATGCCAGGCCGCAAACAGCAAATTCCCCTGACGATCAAATCCACTTTGACTCCAGCATTTGAAGCTTCATATAACTTCATAATAATGACCTTGTCTGTCAACGAGTTCATCTTCGCTACGATTCGGCCATTGCCATGCTTTTTCTGAAAACGGATTTCAGCATCCACCAAGTCAATAATATCTGTACGGATCGTAAAAGGTGCCACCGATAAGTAGTGAAATTCCGGCTTTTCAGTATAGCCGCTCAAGTAGTTGAAAAAATTAGTGGCGTCGATGCCAAATTGTCTTTTAGAAGTGAATAAACTCATATCTGTATAGATTTTAGCCGTCTGGTCATTATAATTACCTGTGCCCAAATGGACGAAACGCTCGATCTTGTCTTCTTTTTTCCGAACTACCAAAGTGATTTTGCTATGCGTCTTCAAATGGGTCATCCCATAGATTACATGGCAACCAGCTTTCTCCAGCTCTTTGGCCCATTGGACATTGTTTTCTTCATCGAAACGGGCCTTCAATTCAACCAGTACTGTAACCTGTTTGCCTTTCTCGGCTGCTCTTTTTAGGGCTTTAATGACTGGGGAATCCCCGCTGACACGATAAAGAGTCTGTTTAATGGCCAATACATCGGGATCATCAGCTGCTTCTGAGATGAACTGGACAACAGGCTCAAATGATTCATATGGATGATGCAGAAAAGCATCTTGTTCACTAACCTTTTGAAAAATTTGTTTACCCGTCTCCATCCCTGCCGGCAGTTGCGATACTTTCCCTTCAAAAACCAAGTGCTCCCATACCGGCGCCATTTTTTTATAAAAATTGAAAAATACCGTTAAATCCAAAAAACCTTCAATTGCATAAACATCCTTTTTATGGACCTCTAATTCATCGGTCAGGTAATCTAAAATAGCCGGATCGAAACCAGGCTGCTGGATTTCCAAACGGACAGCCGCTCCCCATTTTCGTTTTCGGAGTTCTTCTTCAATCTCCTTCAGCAAATCACGTGCACCCTCCTCATGGATGGTCATATCAGCATTACGGGTAATCCGGAATACAGATACCGAAATCACCTTGAATCCATGAAAAAGCTTACGGATGAAGAGACTAATCACATCTTCTAATAATACCAGCTTGTGGCTGCCCTTTTTCGATTCGAGACGAACAAATCGCTCCAGCACAGAAGGAACCTGGACAATAGCAATTTTTTGTCCTTCTTCAGTCTGCTCCTCTTCATCTTCCAGTACCACTGCTAAATTGATGCTTTTATTCAGCAGCATCGGAAATGGCCGGTATGCGTCAATTGCCATCGGTGTAAGAACAGGAAAGATATGCTCTTCGAAATACGTTTCCAATACAGCCAGTTGGTCCGCATTCAATTCCCCCGTCTTAACAAACTCCACATGCTCTTTTTGAAGCTTTGGCAATAAATTCTTTTGCAGAGTCTCATACTGCAAATCTACCAACCGATGTGTCTTCATCGCAATTTCATTTAACTGCTGCTTCGGAGTCATACCCGCTTTGTTCTCGGGTTTAGTAAACCCGACCTTTACCTGATCCTGCAACCCCGCGACCCGGACCATGA
Source organism: Planococcus sp. (in: firmicutes) (assembly GCA_030147225.1). Lineage (GTDB taxonomy): Bacteria > Bacillota > Bacilli > Bacillales_A > Planococcaceae > Planococcus. Next base: position 3,112 of record JASLAI010000379.1, read on the forward strand.
AAAACTCGTCCAAATTAGAGCTGAAAATCGACAAAAACTTAAACCGTTCCAACAGAGGGTTGCGCTTATCCATTGCTTCCTGCAATACGCGTTCATTAAAAGCAAGCCAGCTCAATTCACGGTTATTGTAGTAAGCAGGATCGCTCAGTTCTACACTTTTCTTTTTCACTATCTCCAATTTCGACTCCACCTTTTACTTATAATTCATTCTCTCTGCCTCACTTCAGCTGCAAGCAACGATCCCGGCTCTCCCTATAGAGAACCCAAGAGCGCAACAGTCGATCACACCGACAAGAAATTGATTGCATAGACCTCGTCGCAAGATGCGCTTCTCGTAGTTTGCTTTCCGCTTTTATAAGTGGCGAATGAAAAAACCATCACAAAGTGAAGTTTCTCTTTATCGTATCATTATCCACCGATGAAAAAAGCAGAATGAGGCCTTTGAATTGTTAATTATTTGTAAAATTTAAAATCAATCGATTTCTTTAGCTGTTTTTCTAAATGTTTTTTCTGTTTTTCTACTTGGTATTGCTCAGGCTTCCAATCTTCACGGCATTGAACAGAAAATATAAGTGTATCTCCTTTTTCTTCTAACTCAATGGTTTCTACAATATCCCGTTTCGTAGCATTCAAGCTATAAGCCAGCTTAATGATGGCCCCCAGCAGGCTATACTTTGCTAATTCATCTTTATCGAACCATTCTTCATACAGTGCGACATTGCGCTTAAAGATTTCTCTATTCTTAAATGAGGCCATCAATGCAATAATAACTCGTTCTTTATGGAGCAGACCATCAATGGTCCGGTTGCCTAATAGATAGAATGTATGCTGGTGACTGGACTCCGAATCGATATAGCTGCCTAAATTATAAAGGGCACTGCTCAGCTTCAACCGCTTATAATCCTGTTCTTCCAGTGACAGCAGACCCACTTCTTCCAATTCTTTTGAAATCAGCAAGGCGCTGTTGCTGACATGGAATGCATGGGTCAAATTGATATCGTAGTCAATGGCCAATTCATGAAAACTTTCTTCTACGACATTTGGAAATACCGCTAAATCAAAGGCTTTAGTCGTCTCTTCGTAGAACACACCATCTCTTAAGCCTTTTCGGCTGAGGGCAAATTTCTCGGTATCAATTAATTCCATCAAATAACGAAAAACTTCAACAGCAGGAATGATGATATCCGCACGATCTTTCGATAAACCTTCGAGTCGCTGCAGCTCCGAAAAATCCATCGATTTCAATAAACTATAGATTTCCTCTACGTCATCTTTGCTCATCATGTACTGGTGAACTCCAGAAAAAGGATATTCGATATGTTCCTGATGGGTTTGAGCCATGTTCCGTGCACTACCGCCAATGCCGATCAACGGCAGGCGTTTATCAGCGAGCCATTCCAGCTGATTAAACTGTTCTTTTAAAAATGACCGCAGCTCGCGCAACTCACCTTTCGTTGGAGTGTCCCCTTGGATAAACTGCTGCTTCAAAGACAAGGCACCAAACGGAAAACTATAAAAATAGATCAGCTGGCGATTATTGAAATACGTAATTTCTGTACTGCCCCCACCAATATCAACCGTAATTCCACTAGTAAATGGCGTCGAATTGACGACTGCCAGATAGCCATAATTTGCTTCTTCAAATTCAGATAAGATGCGTATCGTAAAATCCGTTTCCTTCTCTACCGCAGCCATGATTTCGTCTTGATTTTCAGCTTGGCGTACGGCAGCGGTGGCAACGCATTTAATGTCTTTCAACTGATGATGCCGAGTGACTTCCTGAAAACTTTTTAAAGTCTTGACCAGGATGTCTATACCTTCCGACTCCATTAGATTGTCTTCGTTTAAATAATTTCGGAGACGGGCCACTGCCTTGACGTTCTCGCTTTCAGTAAAGCGTCCGCTCTTATCGCGTGTATAGATGACAAGACGGATGGTATTCGAACCGATATCAATGATTGCATATTTTTCCTGCTCCATGAAAATCCCCCACATTCTGTTCCAATTAAATGATGTTACAGTATACCCTCTTTATGCGTTATTTAGTCTCTGCTGTTCCTTGTTGGAGCACCGGCAATTGCTTAGATTCAAGTCGGTGGTCTCCTTGGATTTGAGCATTTGAAGCAAGGTAATTCATCAGTTCCTCTACTTTCGTCACTGTCCACTTTTCACCTGCTACTACAAGCGGAATTCCTGGTGGATACGGAACCACCATCCCCGCAGCAATTCGACCAATGACTTGCGTAAAAGAAACCCATTCCTGATCGGCCAAATCGATTTCCTCAAAAGACAGTTCAGGAACTGTCACATCAATCCGCTTTTTCACCACAAGCTTTGTCTCTTTTCTTTCTTCCCTTTCAAGCATTAATACGGCTTCTTTCAAGCGGCTTCGAATTTCCGCAAATGGATAGGCGTGCCATTGCTTCAATAAAGGCAAAATCAACAACACTTGAAAAGCATCAGCCAGTTCCACCTCAATCCTCGCCTCTTCTAGCTTTTGTTTAAGCTGGTAGCCACTATGGTGTTCGACCCTCAACATGATTTTCAGCGGATCATCTGACTCCACCACCTTGATATGCGGAATCATCCGCAAGCTGCTGAGAAAACGCTCACGCTTTTCCATGAACATTCGAATATCCGGCTGCGAATAGTTTTGGAGATAAGATCGGGCGTCATCCAAAGAAGCTAAAATCAAGTAAGACGGGCTGCTTGATTGAAACATTCGTAAATACTTTTGGATTTTTTTAGCACTGACGCGGTCGCTGCCAATATGTAAAAATGAACCCATCGTCATTGCTGGCAAGGTTTTATGCGCTGATTGAACCACTACATCCGCGCCGAGCGCCAAAGAAGAAACCGGAAACGGATCCCCAGCCTGAAAATGGGCACCATGCGCTTCATCCACTAAAACGGCCATGTCCTTTTCATGGCACAAGGATATAATTGCAGCAAGCTCGCGGGAGACCATGCCATAG
>JASLAI010000098.1 GCA_030147225.1 Planococcus sp. (in: firmicutes)
ATTTTCTTTGTACGGCTTTTCAAAAGGAAACACCCTGGAAGTGCAGTGGAATGGGGAAGGATTGTATTGATTGGCGCTGTACAGACTGCTGGAGTCATGGGCGCCATCTTCCTGAGTTTACGGACCATCACTTCCGGTGAATCAGCAATCCTGACCTTTATGAATCCTTTGTTAGTAGTAATTTTTGGCACACTGGTATTGGGAATGAAATACAAAATGATTCAGTGGATAGGCGTGCTTATGGGATTTGCAGGCGTATTTATTACGATGGGAAGCCATCTGGCTATTGAAATTGGGACTTTGCTTGGCTTTTTAAGTGCCGTTTTTTGGGCCGCAGGAACGTTGTTGATCAAAAAATGGGGAGTTTCAATTGATATGTGGGTGCTGACTGCTTATCAGATGTTTTTCGGAGGCGTCATTTTGTTGCTGGGCTCTGCCTTGCTTGAAACACCTTACTTAGTTATCAATTCATCGTCGATCGCCATTCTTCTTTGGCTTTCCATACCTGCTTCGATTGTTCAATTCACCATCTGGTTTCACCTTCTGCAAAAAGGCGATTCCGGAAAAGTCAGTGCGTTTCTTTTCTTGGCTCCTTTTTTCGGCATCCTATCAGGTTGGCTGGTGCTGGATGAACAACTTGGAGTTCCCTTGTTATTCGGAGGAAGTTTAATTTTTGCGGGGATCTTCCTTGTGAACTGGCCGGAAAAGCGGGTGCCGGTGAAGGTGACTGTTTAACAATAGAAAAAAGCAGGTATGAATGCCTTTAAGAAAGGATGCTATCAATTGATCAAAGTCATTGGAAGAAAAATTGAACTTATAGAACCGACAGAAACACGGCTCGATGAACTTTATTATTGGCGCTTTGAAGAAAAACACCAGGAAGCGAAAAAATGGAATGGCCCTTATATTCCGGAAGCTTGGCTGAGCAGGGAAAACCACCGAAGAAAATGGCTGGAGGAAAAAGATATTGCAACCGGCGTTCCAGCATCGCTCATCATTACCTCAGGCGGAAAAACGATTGGCTATGTAGGTGCTTACTGGATTGACCAAAATACAGATTGGCTGGAAACAGGCATAGTCATTTACGATACCGATTACTGGAACGGTGGATATGGATCTGAAGCATACCGGCTGTGGCTAAGCTTTCTCTTCGAGTACACCGATCTGCACCGGCTCGGGATGTCGACATGGTCAGGCAATGAGCGAATGATGAAAGTCGCTGAACGACTGGGCATGAAAGAAGAAGCTCGCATCAGAAAGGCGCGCAAAGTTGAGGGCCGCTATTTTGATGCGATTAAAATGGGGATATTGCGTGAAGAGTGGGATGCAATCGCTGCTAGTGGAAAATAAGAAAGGGAAAGGCCGAATGCATGTGCATTCGGCCTTTTTGTTTGGAAAAAAAACTAGATTTTCATCAAATTGATAAATAGGCAAAGACGGATAACAAGATGGAAGTAATGGTCATGGCAGCAAGCGGAAGCAGGGCGCGTTCACGCAAATCCCGCAAGCTGACATTTAATCCGAGCCCGACCATTGCAGCTGTCAACAGCCAAGTAGTCAATGTGGATATAAATTCACGCAGCGCTTCCGGAAAAGGAATAATGATACCGAAAACATAACTGCCAAGAATACTTAACAAGATAAAACCGACCAGAAACCATGGAAATGCAATTGAAGCATCCGTTTGCTGGTCTTTGTCTTTGCGCTTCATCCAGAATATAAAGATAAAGCAAAGAGGCACAAGCAGGAAGACCCGACCCAATTTTCCCAATAAAGCGATCGCGAGACCGTCTTCTCCTGCAGGTGCACCAGCCAATGCCACATGGGCAATTTCGTGAAGGCTAATACCGACCCACATGCCATACTCCATGTCGTCCAGCGGCAAAAATGGTCGGAGAATCGTATAGGTGATGGCAAAAACAGTGCCGACGAGTGCAATAATGCCTACGCTTATGGCGGTATCTTCATCTTTTGCTTTAATGATTGGTGCAATAGCAGCAATAGCAGCCGCTCCGCAAACACCGGTGCCGACACCGAGCAGTAGAGAAATGGTCTTATCGGCTTTAAAGCGTTTTGCCAGCCAGATCGTCAGCAGAATGGCGAAAGCAATAACAGCCATATCCCTTAGCAGTAAGCCAAGCCCATCGCTAAAAACTGTATCAATATTTAATTTTAATCCGTATAAAACAATGGCGGCCCGCAATAGCCATTTGGAAGAGAAGGTGATTCCCGAACGGATGGTACCCGGATAGCCGAATACTTGCCGGTAAAAAACAGCGATAATGATGGCGCAGGCCAGCTGACCGACTTGATTGAATCCCGGTAGTTGAGCCAGTAAATAACCTAAAAAAGCGATAAGAAAAGCAAAAAGTACGCCGCCTATCCAGGCAGCCTTTGGTGAATTAAAGTAATTGGGTTTATTCGCAAGTTGAGACATGATGAAACCTCCTGTCGTAAGTATAGAAAAACACTATACATTAGTAAAATAAATATTTAAGATAGTTATAATAAGTAAAACAATATACGAGAAAGAAGGAGCCAAATGGATCAGCGTCTGGAAGTGTTTCTAAAAGTAATTGAAAAGAAGAATTTTTCAAAAGCAGCAGAAGAATTAAATATGACTCAGCCTGCTGTCAGCCAATACATCCGTTCATTAGAAGAAACTGCCGGCGTCAAATTGCTGGAACGGACAAATAAATATGTCCGTCTCAATCGGGCAGGGGAAATCGTTTATCACCACGCGATTGAAATCAAAGAACTGTACGCTAAGATGAATCATCTGTTGGATGACTTGACCAATAAAGCAAGTGGGTCTATTGCTATCGGCGCCAGCTATACGTTCGGTGAATATGTGTTGCCGCGCATTATTGCGGAAGCAAAAGAGCGCTATCCTGACATTAAACCGACTGTCACTATTGGCAATACGACAACGATTGCGGGCCTAGTCATGAACAATCAATTAGACGTCGGAATAGTGGAAGGACATTTTCATGAGGTTCAGGAACTTAAGACTGAACCCTTTGCTGAAGACCGAATGGTTCTTGTCGCGTCCGCTTCTCATCCCTTGAGCAACCGACAAAAGCCTATTCCGATTGAAGAGTTGGTCGAACAAACCTGGATACTGCGTGAACTC
>JASLAI010000071.1 GCA_030147225.1 Planococcus sp. (in: firmicutes)
TGCAGACCATCACTGCTTTATTAGAAAAGCAATTCAAAGGGCGGATCCTTTTGTTTCCGCCCGTTTCTTATGCCAAAATAACGAATCGACAGCGAATTGCCGATGAACTAACAGAAGAATTAAAGCAAACAACGTTCAAACATGTGTTTTATCTGACGACTGATTCGGAATGGCGGACGATAGACAGCCTCAAAAATGTTTTGTGGCTGCCTGCAATTCCTATCGAAGATATGGATCAATCTTTCAAGAAATCAGTTATGGAAGACCAGCTCAGACAGGTTTTGCCGCTATTTATGAAGGAATGGTCACATCATTCATGAAATGTTCACAAACTGAATTATTAGGCTGGCTGTGTTATTGACCTAAAGATTTGATTGATATATCATTAGGTTGTCCTAGTAATTATATTTGAATGAGTATGTCCATTGGACTGACCTTGAATGTTAGAGGGGGGAAAAGGATGAGTAATAATCGTGTATCACGACGTCAATTTTTAGGCTACACTTTAACAGGTGTAGGTGGCTTTATGGCAGCAGGAATGTTGATGCCAATGGTTCGTTTTGCGGTAGACCCAATACTTCAGCAACATGAAGGTGGAGATTTCGTTTTAACTGATCAAGCTGTAGCTGATATCACTGAAGAACCAGTACGTGTCGACTTTACTTTTGAACAAACGGATGCCTGGTATGTATCTGAAGTGACAAATTCAGCTTGGGTGTATAAAGAAGGCGATAAATTAATCGCGCTATCACCTGTTTGCAAACATTTGGGTTGTACAGTGAACTGGGCAGGAGACCCAGAAAACCCGACACAATTCTTCTGTCCATGCCACGCAGGCCGTTATGAGAAAAACGGACAGAACATTGCCGGAACACCTCCGCTTGGGCCATTGGATGAGTACGATGTACGAGAACAGGATGGCTTTGTAGCAATCGGAGTAGTAAAAGAAAACACATTAGCAGTTTAATAGTTAGGGGGTACGACACTAGTGCTAAACAAGTTATATGATTGGGTTGATGAGCGATTAGACATTACGCCTATCTGGCGTGATATTGCTGACCATGAAGTACCTGAGCACGTAAACCCCGCACACCACTTTTCAGCATTTGTTTATTGTTTTGGGGGACTTACATTTTTCATTACAGTGATTCAGATCTTATCCGGTATGTTCTTGACGATGTATTATGTACCTGATATTGAAAATGCTTGGCAGTCGGTTTATTATCTTCAAAACGAAGTCGCTTTTGGAGAAATTGTGCGTGGGATGCACCACTGGGGAGCTTCTCTTGTAGTTGTTATGATTTTCCTTCATACACTGCGAGTATTCTTTACAGGTTCTTATAAGAAGCCTCGTGAATTGAACTGGGTTGTAGGGGTTCTCTTATTCGGTGTAATCCTTGGATTAAGTTTCACAGGTTACTTGCTTCCATGGGATATGAAAGCTCTATTTGCAACAAAAGTTGGGATTGAAATTGCAGCATCTGTACCGGTGATCGGTGAAACGATTAAGATTCTATTAGCTGGGGATTCAACGATCCTTGGTGCACAGACTCTGACTCGATTCTTCGCTATCCACGTCTTCTTCTTACCTGCGGCGTTGCTTGGGTTGCTAGCTGCTCACTTTATCATGATTAGAAGACAAGGTATTTCAGGACCGCTATAATTCATTTTTTAACAAGGATTTTTAAGGAGGGTACACTATGCATCGCGGAAAAGGGATGAAATTTGTAGGAGATTCGCGTGTTCCAAGTATGGAATTCCGTAAGTCGAATGTTCCTAAAGATTACTCCGAATACCCTGGTAAAACTGAAGCGTTCTGGCCAAACTTCCTTTTGAAAGAATGGATGATTGGTGCAGTCTTCTTGATTGGTTATTTGCTCTTGACTGTCGCTCATCCTTCGCCTCTTGAGGGCCAGGCAGATCCGACTAATACAGCTTATATTCCTTTGCCAGACTGGTATTTCTTGTTCTTATATCAATTACTGAAATACGAATTCGCTTCCGGTCCATTCAACGTAGTGGGTGCCATCATTATGCCGGGTCTTGCTTTTGGAGCACTTATGTTGGCTCCATTCTTGGACCGCGGACCGGAAAGACGTCCATCGAAACGTCCATTACCGACAGGATTCATGCTCCTTGCAATTGCTTCTATCGTATTCCTTACATGGGAATCGGTAGCAAACCATGACTGGGAAGCTGCTGAAGCGCAAGGACAGATTACTGAGGAAGTTGAGATTGATACAACAGATCCAGGATATGAAATTTATTCCACCAGCTCTTGTATCAGTTGTCATGGTGATAATCTGGAAGGTCAAGTAGGACCTACTTTGGTCGGTACAGGCTTATCTCCAGAAGAAATTGCTGACATTGCTGTCAACGGTATTGAAGAAAATGGCGAACAAAGAATGCCTGCTTCATTTGAAGTTGGAGTTGACGGATCAGAAGAAGATCTGCAAGTCTTAGCCGAATTTATTTCAGGCCTTGAAGCTGAATAATAAAAAAAGGGAGCCGGGAAACCGGCTCTTTTTTTCTACTTTGAAAGGAAGAATATAATGCTCTCTTTCGCGATTAAACTCTCTGCATGGCTTATGTTTCGCCCCTTTTTAATACTGTTGTTTTTTGTTAATTTGGCCGGAACTATATATGGATACATATGGTACGGATGGCAACTGAAAATTACAGAACCGATTTTTTTGATTTTTGTTCCTGACAGCCCAACAGCCAGTTTGTTTTTCACCATCGTTCTCGGATTATGGATTTTTGGAAAACGAAGCAGGCTCTTTGAAGCGCTGGCATTTGTTACATTAATCAAATACGGTTTGTGGGCAGTTGTTATGAACTTGCTGACATTATGGGAAACCGGATCAATCGGCTGGATCGGCTGGATGCTAGTTGCTTCTCATTTTGCTATGGCGCTGCAGGCGGTTCTATACATTGAACATTACCGGTTTGGCTGGATCTCGGTGGCCTTAACAGCCGTTTGGACTTTGCACAACGACGTCATCGATTATGTCTTTGGCCAAATGCCTATTTACAGCACGTTGAGCGAGTACAGCAACCAAATCGGCTACTTTACTTTTTGGCTTTCTATTATTTGTGTCGGTTTTGCCTTTTATGTCGCGAATCTCAATAAATCACAATCCGTTTCAGTTGACCAACATTGACTATCCCCAGTAAAATAAGGGTATAAAGCAAAAGAAAGAGGTGTCAATTCAGAAATGGGTTTAGGTGGTTATGTTATATATTTTATCCTTTTGCTGATTATTCCGCTTTGGGCACAATTTAAACTAAAAAGCACTTACAAAAAGTACTCGAAAGTTCGGTCGACATCCGGTCATACCGGTGCGCAAGTGGCACGAACAATTTTGGATGCTAATGGCCTGCAAGACGTTAAGGTTATCGAAAGTCGCGGCATGCTAAGTGACCATTACAATCCAATGACAAAAGTCGTGGCTTTAAGCAGTCACAATTATCATGAAGCATCTGTTGCAGGTACCGCAGTTGCGGCTCACGAAGTCGGACATGCGATTCAGGATGCAGAAGATTATTCCTTCCTACGCCTGCGTCATCGTATGGTGCCGCTTGTCAACATTTCCTCGAATATGTCTTGGGTCTTTATCATGATCGGCTTTTTCTCCGCTTGGAGCGGGGCCTTATTGATCGGGATTATTCTTTTAGCTGCTGGTGTGGTATTCCAGATAGTGACATTGCCAGTGGAGTATAATGCCTCCAGTCGGGCGATGGACCAGTTATTGTCGAATAACATTATCCGCAATGAAGAAGAACGTCACGCGAAAAAAGTATTAAGTGCAGCAGCGATGACATACGTCGCAGCAACTGCAGTCGCAGTTCTGGAATTGGCGCGTTTGATTTTGATCTACACAAGCATGAACCGTTCATAAAAAAACGGCCCGTTTATCGGGCCGTTTTTTTTCGTTCAGTTATAGGTAGTAAATTTTCCCCATTTAGAGACAATGAGTTTATGCGATTTTCGGTGTCCAGACTTCAGCGCCCAGGTCCTAGGGTCATGAGCCCATCTGGCTGTGCGGCAAAGAACGCCGCTTGGCCAGATCGTCTTATGCCCGTCGGACCTACATGGGCGCTTGCGCATTTCAGTGTCCAGACTTCAGCGCCCAGGTCCTAGAGTCATAAGCCCATCTGGCTGTGCGGCAAAGAACGCCGCTGTGCAGACCGTCTTATGCCTGTCGGACCTAAATGGGCGCTTGCGCATTTCTGGTTGTCAGCCGATGGGTTTCTTTTCTTCGTCGAGTGTAAATCCTTCACCCATTACGTCGTGGACTTCCATTAAAGAAACAAATGCGTGGGGGTCAACGGAGTTGATGATGTTTTTCAGTCGGACGATTTCGTTTCTTGCGACAACGCAGTACAGCACTTCGCGCTCTTCTTTTGTAAAATGTCCATAGCCTCGTAGAATGGTGATGCCCCGATCCATCTCGACTGCAATCCGACTGGCGATTTCTTCCTGTGAGTTTGAAATGATCAATGCACCTCTACCGGCATACGCACCTTCCTGAACGAAATCGATAACTCGTGCACCAACAAAAACAGCGACAAGTGTATACATCATGGAACGATGGTCAAGGAATGTTAGCCAGGATAACATGATAACTGCCGCATCAAATAGAAACATGGTTTTCCCCATACTCCAGCCGATATATTTTTGTGCGAGACGGGCTAGTATATCCACACCTCCTGTTGTACCACCGAACCGGAAAATAATTCCGAGTCCGACTCCCACAAAAACTCCAGCAAACAAGGCTGCCAAAAACAAATCATTCTGCAAATTGATTTGAATTTCATAGATTAGAAAAATTTTCAGGAATACAGAAACAGCCACTGTTCCGATAATGGTATAAAGAAATACCTTCCTGCCCAGCAGTTTCCATCCTATGAAAAACAAAGGAATATTCAGGAGTAGATTCATCAATGCCGGGTCCCAATGGAATATAAAGTACAAAATTAATGTAATCCCGGCAAAGCCGCCTTCGCCTAATTCATTTTGGATGTTAAAGTGAACAAATCCAAAACTGTAGATGGCAGCACCAAGCAAAATGAAAAATATGTTTTTTATTTTTAATTCTTTCAATTTAACTTAGCTCCTTTCTTGAATATCAACTTCTGTATTATCGTTTAAATAATGTATTTTGACAACATCATCAGTTTTCTTTACGATTGACTGAGGAGTGTGATGGCATGAACGGAGATAAAACGATGAAACAGCTTCAACAGGACGTTGATGACTATATTGGGCAATTCAAAGAAGGCTATTTTCAACCAATGGAAATGATGGCTCGCATGACTGAGGAACTAGGTGAACTTTCCAGAGAAGTAATGCATGAATATGGACCGAAGAAAAAGAAGAGTTCCGAGACTGATAATACGATTGAAGAAGAAATGGGCGATGTCCTATTCGTCTTGATTTGCATGGCCAATTCAATGGATATCGATCTGGCGCATGCTCATGATCGTGTAATGTCGAAATTCGCCAGCAGAGACAAAGACCGTTGGACAAGAAAGGATGAAAAAAAATGACGATTCGCGTGGCAATTGCAGGGGCCCGAGGTAAAATGGGAACTGAAGCCGTACATACCGTAATGAACAATTCCGAAATGGAGCTGGTTGCTGTTTTGGATTATAAAGAAGTCGGCAATACATTGGCAGAAACCAATTTGTTTCCTGCTTCGTATACAGCACCTATCTATATCGACCTGGAGAAACTCCACTCGGAAACAAAGCCTGACGTGCTGGTAGATTTGACCACACCTGAATTTGTTTATGAGCATACGAAACAGGCGTTAGATTTGAAAATCCGCCCGGTTGTTGGAACGACTGGATTTTCCGATGAGCAGCTGGATGAGCTTACAGCTTTATCAAAAGACTCGAAAATCGGATGCATTATCGCACCTAATTTTGCAGTTGGAGCAGTATTGATGATGAAATTTGCTGAACAGGCTGCGAAGTACCTGCCGGATATCGAAATTATCGAAATGCATCATGACCAAAAATTAGATGCCCCGTCCGGGACAGCCATGAAGACTGCTCATTTGATTTCGCAGGAACGCCCGATACATGAACAAGGGCATGTCCGCGAAAAAGAAACCATCCCAGGTGCCCGCGGCGCTAATTACGACGGCATGCGCATCCACAGCGTCCGTTTGCCAGGTCTGGTTGCGCATCAGCAGGTTCTGCTTGGTGGAGATGGTCAGTTGCTGACACTCCGGCACGATTCGTTTAATAGAGGCTCATTTATGTCAGGGGTTGTTCTATCCATTAAAACTGTGATGGAGAAAGAAGAGCTTATTTATGGATTGGAACACATAATTGTTTAAAGGGGGAAAATGATATGAAAATCGCTTTGATTGCCCACGACCGTAAAAAAGATGACCTGATTCAATTTGTTACGGCCTACCAGCCGATACTTAATCACCACACACTATATGCAACCGGTACAACCGGACAACGGGTAATTGACGGAACCGGCCTTCCGGTCATCCGGTTTCAATCAGGTCCGCTTGGAGGCGATCAGCAAATCGGTGCAATGATTGCGCAAAACGAGATGGACATGGTCATTTTCTTCCGTGATCCTTTAACTGCTCAACCCCATGAACCTGATGTAACAGCACTTATTCGTCTATGTGACGTTTATGGAATACCATTGGCTACCAATATGGGAACCGCTGAAGTACTTCTGAAAGGTTTACAGGAAGGCTTTATTGACTGGCGTTTGCTCGGAGAACGAAGAGGATAGGAGAGAGCATCGTGCGAAAAATGAAAATTGGCATCACCTGCTATCCAACGGTTGGAGGGTCGGGTGTCATTGCCACTGAGCTGGGGAAAATGCTGGCGGAAAAAGGGCATGAGGTGCATTTTATCACATCCAGCACTCCTTTTCGGCTAAACAGAACTTATTCGAATATTTTTAGCCACCAGGTGGAGGTCAATACGTATTCGGTTTTCCATTATGCCCCGTACGACATTGCACTGGCAACAAAAATTGCTGAAGTCATTAAAAATGAAAAATTGGATCTCCTGCATGTTCATTATGCAATTCCACATGCAGTCTGCGCCATTCTTGGCCGTGATATGGCAGGTTCCAATATTGGAATCGTGACGACTTTACACGGTACAGACATTACCGTATTGGGATCTGACTCTTCATTAAAAGAGGCAATTCGCTACGGCATTGAGAAATCGGATATTGTTACAGCGGTTTCGGATTCCTTGAGAGATCAAACCTATGACTTGATTCAGCCTGATAAAAAAATTGAAACTGTTTATAATTTTGTGGATGAAAGAGAGTATTTCCCGCAGGATTCAGTAAAATTGAAAGCTGAATTAGGCATCGATGCAGCTGAAAAAGTCATGATTCATGTATCAAATTTCAGGAATGTTAAACGTGTCCAGGATGTAGTAGAGACATTTGCATTGGCGCTTAAGAAGCTGGACTGTAAATTGCTATTGGTCGGTGACGGACCTGAAATGGGCAGAATCGTCCAGCAAGTAAGAGAGCTTGGAATAGATGATCATGTATTGTTTCTTGGGAAACGAGATAGTCTGGCGGAATTTTACAATATCAGCGATATCAAACTATTGCTTTCGGAGAAGGAAGCATTCGGACTTGTGCTGTTGGAAGCGATGGCATGCGGTGTTCCGGTGATTGGCTCCAATATCGGCGGTATGCCGGAAATTATTGAACCTGGTGTAAATGGCTATCTTGTTGAATTGGGGGATACGCAGCAGGCGGCTAAATACGCAGTGGAAATGCTAAGTGACGCAGCACAGCTGCAAAAATTGCGGGAAGGTGCACTTAAAACAGTAACGGATCGTTTCCATTCATCGAAAATTCTTGAACAGTACGAAGGTTTATATGAACAATTGCTGATAAAGGGTGAACACCAATGAAAACAGCCATCAAGGTGATTGGTGTACTAAAGGAATCTGGCTACCAGGCTTATATGGTTGGAGGAGCGGTTCGCGACTACTTGTTAGGTGAGCTTCCACATGACATCGATGTTGCTTCATCGGCCTCACCCCAACAGGTTAAATCGCTTTTCAAGCGCACAGTCGATACAGGTATCGAGCATGGTACTGTTTTGGTATTGATCGACGGTGAAGGCAT
>JASLAI010000075.1 GCA_030147225.1 Planococcus sp. (in: firmicutes)
GGAGTTGTACTAGCAGTACATCGCCAATTCCCTGTTTATTGTAAAATACATTCATTTTCTATCGTTCTCCTCGTTAGGTCTATTTTTTGCCAATATGAAAATCGGCTCCAATTCATCATTTTCATAAATGAACGATAAGGAAGTGATCGGCACTTTGCCATTGGTAAAGAAATGCATGGCCATTTGTGCAAGCACGTCGTATCCCGTTTCATTTCGGATATCGCCGATGATCAGTACATCCTGATGAGGTACTGATACCGTCATATCACCTGTAATTTTTGACTTCATTTCTTTTAAGAAAGATTCATTCAAGATTCGTGAAGCGTCATAACCATCGTTTTCGTTGAGGAAATAGAATACATTCCCTGCAACATGGTCTTCTTTTACAGCGGTTTTCAATTTTCTTACTTGAAATTTCGCAATTTCTTTAATCTGCTCTTCTGTCAGACTTAATGAATTTACCACATTTTCATCAATTAAGCGATAGGTATTCCCTGCATCCAAAGCAAAATAAATGCGTGTTTCCGCTGTATGTTCAGCTGTAATGAATTTATGTCCTTCGTTGGATTCAGTAGGAAAAGAAGTTGATCGGATGACAGGAAAAATATGTTCAGTTGATTTCATTTCACCTTTTGCTTCTTTTTCCATCGCTTCGAAAGTTTCTGTTATCGTATAGACAATTTCCTGAATTGCTGCATCACCTTTTGATTCGAATCGGTTAATCACCTGAGGCAGAGAGATGCTCATGCCTTTGCCAAGTTCCTGATGACGGATATGTGCAGTGTCATTTTCACGATCGTAACGCCATTCCAGCTTCCGGCTAGGCATGCGTTCTCTAAGTATATTAAAAAGTTCAGTTGATTTCATCGTTGTTTGACCTCACTTTCATAAATAAACGGTTCAGCCCAGTCGAGGCGAACCGTTTTCACTGTTATTTTCGCAGGTTCGAAATAAACCCTTCAATCTCTACTTGCGTTTTGCGGTCTTTGCTGACAAAACGACCAGTTTCCTGTCCATTTCCATAAGCCAGGAAACTCGGAATACCGTAAACATCTTGTTCTATGCACAAATCGATAAACTGATCGCGATCCACTGATACAAATTTGTGATCCGGGAAGGATTTTTCAACCTCGGGCATAATTGGATCAATGACACGGCAATCTGGACACCATCCTGCTGTAAACATAAAAATTACAGAAGATTCTTTTGTCAACTCGTGAAATTCCTCAGTTGATTGCAAATTTCTCATTTAAGTAGTCTCCTATTCATCGCTATCTATTGAGCGTACAGTTTTCATCATCCAGTTCATATTCTTTGGAATATCGCTTTCTTGCGTGATGGTTGTCAATTGGACTCCACCTGCACTGACGACCACTTCCAACTGATTTTCTGCAATTTCTTTAACTGTCGCAAAACCAAAACGGCCATTTTGTTGAAAAGTTTCATCTGCAACCCATTGCTGTTCCGGATCCACTTTTTGCAAGTTGTAGAAAAAAGTGCTTGAAGCTTTTTCGTTGGGATTAATGAATAAAGCAAAGGAATGGCTGCCTTTTGTAATCAAGCTATCAAGTTCATTCGAATGCTCTTCAATGTCATAGCCGCGCGGAACGTACAATTCAGTCTGTCCCACAGTTTTATTGACTTCTTCGGGCTCTGACTCAAACGCTTCACGTGCGTTCGATATCCCTTGTACAATCCGCTCTTCTGGTGTCGGCATACAGCCTGACAATACACCCGATAAAAAGAGCAATCCAAAAATCATTCTATATCGAGGCACACTCATTCCCCCTAATCTTACTGCTATTTATTTTAAAGGTGTTTCCAGGGACATGCAACTTAATCGCTGTCCCTCTGGTACTGTCCAATTAATAATTTGACTACATGACTGAACATTTCTCCTCGATTGACAAAGCCGTCTGTCAATATGCCAACGGCTCCTTTATGGTGGCGGATTCCACTTTCATTCGCGTAGTCATCCATGATTGGACCAAGCTCGGTACCATTACGGAGACCTGCTCCAATTTCTTCTGGCAATGGAATCTGGGCACCCGCTGCAGTGAACAGTCGTCCATCCTGAGTCGCCAAAGCGCCCCAGTTGCACAAATATAAAATGCCGTCCATTTCATAGACCCCCCCTTCTAAACCGATGGCGAAATCATAATCCCCTAATGCATTTCGAGCTCTGTTTACAGCTCCTTGCCGCGTTTCCTGTTGGGAAAATGGCTGTGCCGAGACTTCTGATTCAGCATCTACAGCAGATAAATCGGTGGTCCACTCCAGGTTTTTAAGCACACTTGATACGGCGTTAATTTTTGCAGGATTTTTTGACGCAATTGCTGCACGATTTTTTTTTCATCTCCACTATTCCTTTCAAAAAAAAAGAGCCCGGGGGCACTTTTTAGACATTTTGTTTGATGGTTTCAAGCGTTGTACGGTCAGATGCTTTGACAAGTTGGGTCAATAATTCTTTGGCTGCTGCGTAATCATCCGTATGGATAATAGACGCCGAAGTATGAATATAGCGGGAACAGATTCCAATTACTGAACTTGGAATTCCTTCGTTTACAGTATGGACGCGCCCGGCATCTGTTCCTCCCTGTGACACAAAATATTGGTAAGGAATATGATGAGTTTCAGCGGTGTCCAATATGAATTCACGCATGCCGCGATGCGTCACCATACTCTTGTCCAAAATACGCAATAAGGTTCCTTTGCCTAGCTGGCCAAATTCATTTTTGTCGCCTGTCGCGTCATTCGCTGGACTGGCATCCAAAGCAAAGAAGAGATCCGGATTGATCATTGTCGCAGCTGTTTGAGCTCCACGCAGACCGACTTCCTCCATAACAGTAGCACCGGAAAACAATTGGTTCGGCAATTTTTCGTTCTTTAATTCTTTCAGAAGCTCAATGGCCAATCCGCAGCCATAACGGTTATCCCATGCTTTTGCCATGACTTTCTTGTCATTTGCCATTGGCGTAAACGGGCTGAACGGAACAATTTGCTGACCGGGCCGAATGCCCAGTGCCAGCGCATCTTCTCTGTTATCTGCTCCAATATCGATTAGCATGTTTTTGATCTCCATTGGTTTGCTGCGAAGTTCTTCGCTTAATAGATGTGGGGGAATTGAACCGATGACGCCTGGAATTGCCGTCTCTCCAACCACGATATCTACACGCGTCGCCAGCATCACCTGGTTCCACCAGCCGCCTAAAGGCTGAAAACGGATCATGCCATTATCAGTGATTTGCGTCACCATGAAACCTACTTCATCCATATGTCCCGCAACCATGATCCGTGGACCATCGCTTTGGCCTTCTTTCACGCCAAAAACGCTGCCGAGCTTATCTTGAATCAATCGATCGGATACTTTTTCCAGTTCCTGCCGCATAAATTTGCGCACAGCGTGTTCATTGCCCGGAGCTCCTGGCAGTTCTGTTAAAGTTTTAAACATTTCACGAGTTTCAGCATTCATATCAAAATTCCTCCTATGTAAGTAAACCAATTGTTTGTCAACAGTCTTGTTTTGTTTTGCGTATTTTGGAAATCAGATCTTGCGAACTGTCATCCATTAAAGCTCCAGAAGAACCTATTACTAACTTTGAGCATATTGATTTGGAATTGCAATTAAATCACTTTCATTAAGTTTAGAGCTTTTATCAGACAATTTCCAGTTTTATATTTCGTTTTTCGAAAGAGCCATGACTACCATGCTTTCATTTCATCCTTTAAAATATTTATGGTACAATTTATCCAGTAAGCAGAGGAGGGATTTTAGTGAAAAATCGTGATTTACTTATTGGCTTCGCTACAGGAGTAGCAGCAACATATTTGGTAAAAGAAGTTTACGATCGCAAAGCAAAGCTATATCCAGCAGATAATGTCTTAAAAGAAGTCAAATCTGCATTTAAAGAAGAAGGACCAATCGATGGCTCTTGGATTTTCATGAAAACCGAGCCTCATAAGCAACATGCTTTAACAACTGAAGTTTATAAAGGCGGCATCACTCGCCACAAAGAAGACGAACTTCAGCAATTTGAATTTTTGGCTGACGCTTATACAGGCGCAGTCATCGAAGTAAAACAAGTGTAAACAAAAAAAGGAGCCGGCCGGCTCCTTTTTTTATAGGACTTTTTCTTTGTGTACAAGTGATTCGACTATTTCTTTTCCATCCGCGCTCCATTTAAGGATGCGGTAATACGCATCGTGATAAAAACTGAAATAATAACCATTTTCCAGGGCTTCCCTCATCAGCTTTTCTTTGGCATAGATTGAATCCATCGGATAATCATCGAAGGCTAATACCCATAAAGGATTCTGATGGGCATGCGTCGGCATGATATCCGCCATATGCAAGATGGTTTCGTTGCCCCTCGTCATTTTGATGACACTATGGCCATTTGAATGGCCACCGGTATGTATCAAGCTTATGGCGTCGAACAAGGTTTTATCGCTTTCAAATGTTTCAACCTGATCGACTATCGGCTCCCAATTTTCTTTCCAATAGGTATTGCGTGAACGGATATTCGGGTGCTGCATTTCATTCCATTCTATTGCGGACACATGGATTTTGGCATTCGGAAAAGCAGAAACCAATTCTTCTCCCTGCCATTTCGTCAAGCCCGCCGCATGGTCTCCGTGAAGATGAGTCATTAGAACAGTGTCAATATCTTCAACTGTTAAGCCAAGCTCTGCCAAATCCTCTTCTACTCGCGACTGTTCAGATACGCCTAGATTACGCATTTGACGCTCCGTCAACTTGCCGGACCCCAGACCGCTGTCGATTAAGATGTTATGACCTTCAAATTGAACCAGGATCGGATGCGTTGGCAATTCGATTTGATTCTTTTCATTGGCCGGATAACGTTTTGACCAAATGACTTTTGGTACTACCCCAAACATCGTACCGCCATCCAAAAAGGTTGTTCCCCCATCAAGCCAGGTTAGATTCATGTCGTGAAATTGAAATTTCTGCATTCCCTTTTCCCCCTTGTCATGATCAGCTAACTGAAAACTGCGCTTCCAACCGGTAAATCGGCTGGCCTTTTTTCGAAAATTTTTCTTCATACTCCGTCATAATATTCCATTCAGGTTCATTGTCATGAAGATCCAATGATACATCCTTTAATAACATACCATATTCAGAAATGCTCGTGAGTGAATATTCAAAAAGTTTCCGGTTGTCCGTCTTGAAATGAATTTCACCTTTTTCCGGCAAAATACTCTCATATAGTTTTAGAAAAGATTCATGCGTCAATCGGCGTTTGGCGTGCCGTGTTTTTGGCCAAGGATCTGAAAAGTTCAGATACAATCTGTCCACTTCTGCCTTTTCGAAATAATCGGCAATGTCTTTTGCATTCACTTTTAACAGTCGAAGATTGGGTATGCCTTTCTCTTCTTCTAGAATGGTTTCAAGAGCCGTAACGATTACGCTATCGAACAATTCAATGCCAATGTAGTTGATTTCCGGATTGGCTTTTGCCATGCCGATGATAAAACGGCCTTTTCCTGTACCGGCTTCGATATGAAGCGGCTGTTTATTTCCGAAGATTTCCTGCCATTTTCCTTTTTGCTGTTGTGGGTCCGGTATTACGATATCTGGGTGGGAATCGATTAAATCGGCTGCCCATGGTTTAAAACGTGATCTCATGTTTCATCCTCTTTCTATTTCATTAATTTATTGTTTTCCAGTCATGTTTGCTAATTCTGTACACGACTTGTTCATTCTGCGGACTTTTGCCGGCATCATCGCCATCGACATGCCGGCA
>JASLAI010000076.1 GCA_030147225.1 Planococcus sp. (in: firmicutes)
CATGTCTTCTGCTTAAGAGCCGGTTGAACCATGTATCGTTCTCCTTTGCTCCATCAATCGATTGAATCACTAATAACGAAACGGCTCCATTATGGTGCAAGTATGTCGCCATATCAAACGCGTAGCGATGAGACGGTGGAGATGGCGCCTCAAAAATACCGCTAACCTGAAACACAGACCGATCCACCAGGTTTTCCAGTTGAAGTTTTTGTTCAGCTGAGGTCAGTTGGTACCGAGCATAAACCACCGTCTCCTCTTCTAAAACCGCGAATCCCCTAAGACTGTCACCGTCAATTACTGCACCAGGCTTGAAAACCAGTTCTCCTGTATAAGGCAACGAAACGTCAACTATTTGCTGGCTGCGGATATCCTGTAACAGATACACGGTACAGGCAAATAAAAGCACGCTTATGATCACCACCGTGCTTTCACTTTTCCAAAACATCCAACAAAAAAGCAGCAACATGAACACGAGTTGAACCGGTGTTTCATGCGCTGCGTATGTCGCAAGAGCTGTTGCTGTTGCCAGGTATAAAAAAAGAGTGCTTGTTATACTTCGATTTCTCCGAATAATTGATTCACCCGTTCATTGTAATGGGCCAATT
The DNA here is from genome assembly GCA_030147225.1 of Planococcus sp. (in: firmicutes). Taxonomy (GTDB): domain Bacteria; phylum Bacillota; class Bacilli; order Bacillales_A; family Planococcaceae; genus Planococcus. The sequence goes on from JASLAI010000076.1 coordinate 606, forward strand.
CTTCTTCGCTTCCGCCTTTTTCACGCAATTTCTCAAGCAGCTCTATATATAAAGCCGATTTTTCCACACTCAAAAAATCGATTTTCCGTTCATCGAATACCACTTGCACAACTTCCACGCCAGCCTGCTCCAACAATTCGATCGCATATTCGTGATTTTTATAGTCGGTGGCGTAATACAGACGGGAAATGCCCGCTTGGATAATCGATTTCGTGCATTGGAGGCATGGGAAATGGCTGACATACATATCTGCCCCGTTGACGCTGACACCATACTTCGAGCATTGCAGCAATGCATTCATCTCTGCATGAATCGTCCGGACACAATGTCCGTCTACGACATAACAGCCTTTGTCGATGCAATGGTCGCCTCCCGAAATCGATCCGTTATAGCCGCCCGCCATGATTCTCCGGTCACGCACGATGGTTGCTCCGACAGCCAGTCGGGTACATGTGCTTCTAAGTGCGAGCAAATGGCTTTGCGCCATGAAAAATTGGTCCCAAGTTATTCGCTTCATTTAATTGCCTCCTGCTAGTGTAGTTAAAATAAGTGTAGCAGAGGGGACAGTTTCGTCAACCGTCTTTTAATATACATGCTTGCTATTTGACGATAATGAGATCCTTTAATTTCTCGAAACTCTTGTCACCGATTCCTGTGACTTCCGTCAATTCTTCTGGCGCCTTAAAACTTCCGGCTTCCTCCCGGTAAGCAAGAATTGCAGCAGCCTTCGAAGGACCGATTCCAGGCAGCTCCATCAATTCAGCTTCAGTAGCCGTATTGATATTGATTAGGCTGCTTCCGCTCGCGGAGGCTGTAGTTGAAACTGCGGGCAAAACGACTTCTTCTCCATTCGCAGGAACGTACAGACTGGTTTCGTCTACAACAATCAATGCCAGGTTAATGGCGCGGCTGTCGGCTTCAGGTGTAAATCCGCCAGCTGCATTTATGGCATCCTGCATGCGGGATCCTGCCGGAAGCTCATACACGCCTGGCTTAGCTACCTGCCCTTTCATATCGATCATCAATGTGGATGCAACTATGGGATTTTCATTTACAGGGGTTTCTGTCTGCTGAGGGGCTTCAGCGTTGATTAATTCGAGAGAAGAAACCGGCGATGTTTCCGGCTTTTCTTGGGGGAAAAAGATATAAAGCATCAATAGCGCTATGGCCACAGTGGGGATCAACAGCCATGCGGGTTTGCTCTGAAGCTGGGATAGTTTCAGCTGACATTCCTCGTTTCTTCAGAAGGCAATTAAATGGAAGCTGTTTGAATTATATAATAATTCTTTTATGATTGTCCATCTTTTTCGAACACACAAAAAGCCATCTGCAAATGCAAATGGCTCATTCATTAGTCTATATTTTTCTTGCATGAAAGAAAATCCGTTCACTTTCCTCAGCTGGAGACTGGTCAGTAAAGTCGGCCGTGACCGACTCGACGGAAAATCCTGCAGCCTCCAGCCACGCAATGTATACATCGATGGGAAAGGTCTGCTGTTCATGTGTTTCTTCGAAACGCTCGAACAATCCATTTTGGCGAACAAAGAAAGTCATATCATGGATTATACTATGTTCCGCTTCTCCAGGCTCAGTATGCCAGATATAAGCGATTTCTTCCGCATCATAGACAAATGGACTGGCCATATAAACCATATCCACTTTAAAGACGGAATGCACATCAAAGAAAAAATGGCCGCCCGAGTTCAATGCTTCATAAACTTCTTTGAAGGTTTGCTGGACTTGTTGTTCACTCTGCAAATAATTCAACGAATCAATGGCAACTGTAACAATATCAAATCCAGCAAGCCCTTCCAGATTATCCATAGACAATTGAAGCACCGGAATTGATTGGTTCGCTTCCTGGAAACGCTGATTAGCAACCGTCAGCATGTCTTCAGACAAGTCGCTTGCCATCACCTCATAGCTCATTTCAGCAAAAAGCTGTGATAATGTGCCAGTTCCACACGCCACATCCAGCAATTTGCCGGATGGAACGCGGGAAGCGACCCACTCCACATACTTTTCATAAGGAATATCCTCCATCAGTCCATCATAGACTGCGGCAAATTTTCCGTATTTCATATTTCCATTTGTGGAGCTTCTCTCCAGAGACGTTCTAAGTTGTAGTATGAGCGTTCGTCTTTATGGAAAACGTGTGCCACTACATCGCCAAGATCGACAAGGATCCAACGAGCAGCGTCAAATCCTTCAACGCTTTTCACATCATGGCCTTCTTCATGGGCTTTGTCCATGATTTCTCTTGCGATCGACTGAACCTGACGATCAGAATTCCCTGTGCAGATGACGAAGAAATCAGCCAAAAGCGAAATCCCCTCCATGTTCAAAACCACGATGTCTTCTGCTTTTTTATCTTCTGCAGCGTTATAAGCTACTTGTAGTAAAGTTTCTTTTGTCATTCTTTCACTTTCCCTTTCTGTTGCACGAAGTAATTGTAGCACTTCAGTGAATCCGGAAATACCGGTTGATTTTTTGATACTAAAAATTCGATGGAATGTTTGACCGAGGCTTCCATCATAACATCCAATCCGCGTTCTTTTAATTGTCGCAATTCTTCAACACCTGTAAATTTGCGATTCGGTTCGATCAGATCGGCAATATAGACGACTTTCTCCAAATCAGACATACTTTCGCGTCCTGTCGTATGGTAGCGAATGGCATTTAATACATCTTCATCTTCTACTTCGAATTCAGTTTTCGCCACATAAGCGCCTACAGGTGCATGCCAAAGTTCTGCATGGTATTCGAGCAATAACGGATCCAGTTTTTCAGAAACGATAATGGACTTCATCCACTCCCGATCCGAAAATTTCGCAACGTCGTGCAAGATTGCAGCAGTTTGGGCCTTAGACTCGGGAACATTAAATTCCTTGGCCAATTCAATGGCCGTATCCACGACGCCAAGCACATGTATAAAACGATTTTCTGGAAGTCTTTCTTTAACGACCTTCAGCATTTGACTGTGATCCATATAAGCGCTCCTTTCGAATAAAAGCCTCTACTCGTTCAGGCACCAAAAATGCAAGTGGCCGTTCGGTTGCAGCGCGCTCCCTAAGCATTGTTGATGATAGCAGCAATTCGGGTGAATCGATCATCATGACCGGATAGGGTGTCTCTGTATTATACCCCGGACGCTTGACTCCGATAAAGCGAATCAACTTCACTAAGTCGTCAATCCGGTACCAGGAGGACAACCCTTCCACCATATCGCCACCAATGATGAAGTAGAATTCCGTGTCCGGTTCCTGTTCAGTCAGTTTCGTCAACGTATCAAAAGAATAGGAGACTCCGCCGCTTTTGATTTCGAAATCTTCCACTTCGAATTGCGGATGGCCTGAAATCGCTAGCTTTGTCATCATCAGTCGCTGCTCTGCATTAGCTCCTGCTACTTCTTTATGAGGAGCGATGTAATTGGGCATAAAGCGTACTTCATCTAATCCAACTGCATAGTAAGCTTCATTGGCCATAATGAGATGGCCGAGATGAGGTGGATTGAAAGTTCCACCTAATATCCCTACCTTCTTCATCTTTTAACCGGCAGCTCGATTTTTTTATTGTTAACCGACTGCTTGTAAAGTACTACTGTATGTCCAATCAATTGAACCAATTGGGATTTAGTGCCTTTAGCAAGAGCATGGGCCACTTCTTCTTTTCCATCTTCATTGTTTTGAAGAATGCTGATTTTTACTAGTTCACGTTTTTCCAATGCTTCTTTGATTTGAACAAGCATCGCTTCGTTGACGCCGCCTTTACCTACTTGAAAAATCGGATCAAGATGATGTGCTTCGCTTCTCAAAAAGCTTTTTTGTTTAGTTGTTAACATAAGTGCCTCCTAGTTTTTCTGTGATCAATTTGATCATTTTATCAGTATCCGGCTGAATGCCTGTCCATTTCTCAAATGCAATCGCACCTTGATAAACAAACATGCCAACACCATTTAATGTAATGCATTTTTTTTCTTGAGCTTTCTTTAAAAAAGGTGTTTCCAATGGGTTGTAGATTATATCCGCGGCTATAGTTCCAGCCTGCACCCGGTCCAGAGATATCGGCAATGCCTCACCCGTCGCCAATCCGACTGAAGTAGTTTGAATGAGCACCGCAAATTCAGCCAGCCGTTCCTCGGATTCTGTAAGCGTAACAGCTGAACCGCCGATTTCGGCCGCCAGTTCTTCTGCCCGGCGGAATGTGCGGTTGGTGACCGTGATATCCGTAAAGCCTGCACGCTTTAATGCAAAAGCAATCCCTCTCGCAGCACCGCCCGCTCCAATCAGCAAGACTTTCTTCGATTTATCAACTTGATGAACAAGCATTGACTGAACAAAACCATCACCGTCCGTATTTGAGCCGACGAAATTTTTGCCATTGTAATGGACGGTGTTGACAGTATTCATCTGCATTGCGCTTTCTTCCAGCTTATCAAGAAACGATACGATCGATTGCTTATGGGGCAAAGTGATATTAAAGCCACTGATACCTAAAGTTTTCATGGCTTCGAATGATTTTTCAAGCTGAGATGGTTCTACATGAATGGGGATATAAGCAGCATCAATGCCATGCTCCTCAAACCACGTTTCATGCATAAAAGGGGATAAGGAATGGGCGATCGGATCACCAATCACCGCGTACCACTTCTTCATCTGAAAACCTCCTAAATCAGCGATGGACGCAATAGAACTTCTACACCTTTAGGTGCATGGGCAGCAATGACTGCATTGCCGTGCTGGACTGTAATCCAGCCAAGGCCTGAAAATACAATATCGGTTTTGGCTTCTTTGACGCTAAATTCATGGCGTACAAGTTCTGGAAAATCATCTTTGTATTCAGCTGAAGGCGGGGCAAGCATATCACCTAAATGCTGCTCATACAAAGCATCTGCATTCTCCAATTTGGTTCGGTGAATCGGCAGGTCATTGGCGATATGAACTGTAAATGACGAGCGCTCCCCTTGAATAAAGTCAAAACGCGCCAATCCGCCAACAAATAAAGTTTGTTCCGCATTGAGCTGAAAGACCCGTGGTTTGATTTCTTTTTTCGGCATGATTTGCTTAAGATCCGCCGTTTTCAAATGATGAGCCAATTGATGATGATTGATAATACCCGGCGTGTCGAACAACGAACGCTTATCATCCAAAGGAATTTCAATCATATCCAAAGTTGTTCCAGGGAAGTGCGAAGTCGTGATAACATCCGACTGTCCAGTAGCTTGTTTGATGACACGGTTGATGAACGTCGATTTTCCGACATTGGTACAGCCGACGACATAAACATCCTTGCCTTTGCGGTATTTTTCAATCGCTTCCATAGCTTCTGGAACCCCTGAGCCTTTGTGTGCGCTGACCGTCAAGATATCAACCGGCTGCAAACCTAATTTTCTAGCTTCCTGTTTCATCCAATGAATCAACTTATGCTGTTTAACCGACTTTGGCAAAAGATCTGCTTTATTGGCAATCAACAAAATGTCATTATTCCCTACAAAACGGTGAAGACCTGGAAGCCAACTGCCATTAAAGTCAAAAATGTCGACAATTTTGACGATCAGGCCTTCGCGCTCTCCTAAGCCATTCAAAATTCGCAGAAAATCATCATCCGTTAAAGAAACCGGTTGAAGTTCATTGTAGTTCTTTAGACGGAAGCACCTCTGGCAAATAATCTCTTCTTTTTCTAACGAAGATGGCGGAGCATATCCTACCTCTTCTTTATTTTCAGTTTGTATCTGTACACCGCATCCGATGCAAGTTGGCATTTCACTCAATTTTCTTCCTCCCACATCAATTGTCCTTTTTCTTTTAACCTCTTCATGATTTTGCGTTCTACTCTTCGGTTGAACCGTGTGAAAAAACCATCAGACTGAGCTACTGGCAAAACCAAAATTGTATGCATTTTGTTCAGATTGCCGCCAAAAATATCCGTCAGCATTTGATCGCCAATCACCACTACCTGATCGCGCCTTGCTTCCATGATTCGAAGCGCTTTCCGGAATGCACGTCCCATCGGTTTACGGGCCTGATGGATAAATGGAATGCCTAATGGATCCGCGAATGATTTAACGCGCAGTTCTTTATTATTGGAAACGATGACTACTTGTATACCGGCATCTTTCATCGATTTCAGCCATTCGATCAATTTTGGCGTTGCGTCAGGACGGTCCCATTCCACAAGCGTATTGTCCAAATCTGTGATAATGCCTTTAATATTTTTTCCTACCAATGTTTCCGGCTTGATGTCAAAAACTTCTTTTACGTATTGGCTTGGTACAAAATTCTGATACACTGCAACTCACTCCTGTTTTCGAACTTAATGCTATTGATTATATCATATTTCCTAACGCTTCTCCCACCTTGATCCGTTGACCGTTGGACATATCTTCGACAAATTTGATGGAATCTTTCTCAAAGAACAGAACAACTGTGGAACCGAAACTGAAATAGCCAACTTCGTTCCCTTTTTTCCAGTCGTTTCCGGTTTCCGTCAACTTGATGGAATTGACGAACATGGCGCCAACTTTGACTACCAACATCTTACCGAACGCTGTTTCAAGCTCTGTGATCATTCGGTAATTGCCGCTGATTGGCGCCTTTCCATATTGCAGGCCGGCAGCATTCACCGGATAGGATTTCTTGCCGAGTACAAATTGCTTTTCCACTTGTCCGTCCGCCGGACTATGAATTCGATGATAGTCGGCAGGCGATAAATAAAGAACCGCATACTGACCATTTTCATAGCGGTCAGCTAAATCTTTATCTCCCAATAAATCAGCCAAGGAATAATGCTGGCCTTTAACAAGAAAACGAACATCATTTTGAAGATCTCCTGCAATTTCAATTTTCCCGTCCACAGGAGAAACTACTGAAGCAGACGAGACCGGTCGGCTATCCACCGTCAGTTTACGCACAAAAAAATCGTGGAGGGTTGGAAAGGAGTCCAATGGCTCTTCAACTTCATCCGTTAAGATTTGATAGGCTTTGATATAGCCTGGAATAAATCTGCGGCTGTTTTTAGATTGAGCAAATTGGCGAATCAGATTCGAAGTAAAAGCTCCGTTCGTCAGTTCGATAGAACGCTGGTACAAATATTTTTTCATAGAGATGCCTCCGTTGTTAAAATAGTCTACCATTTTTTTACCTTTCGCAGTATAATAGAGTGAACAAGTTTACAAAAAAGAAGGAGTGTTTTCCATTGTTAATAACCGAAAGAATGGATCACACCATAAAAAAGTTGAGGTCTCAAACGGCAAATACCATCACCATCGGTAATATGCTGTTTGGCGGCGCTTCTCTTATGGCCACTTTAAATGGATCTTATAGCTATAGCGTGCTATTTATATTTATTGCGGCTTTTTTGGACCGCTTTGACGGTATGGTGGCAAGAAAATTTAATCAGGAATCCGATTTGGGTAAACAGCTCGATTCGATGAGCGACATATTATCTTTTGGTGTTGCACCCGCAATTTTAATTTACCAGCTTGTCTTATCCGATTTCGGTTTTATCGGAATGGTTTTCACAGTGCTTTATATCTCATGTGGTGCTTTCCGATTAGCGCGCTTTAATATTACGGATTCCACCGGATATTTCACTGGGTTGCCAATCACAGCTGCAGGTACAGTTATTACGTTATCCTATTTTGCACTGCCTGTGTTTTCTCCGGTCGTTTACATGTTTCTTTTCATCATTTGTGCTTTAATGATGATCAGCACATTCACCTTGAAAAAAGTTTAAAAAAGCTGAGCGACGTTGAGAAAACGTCCTCAGCTTTTTTGTGCCCTAAACAAATCAGATGCGTGCTGCCAATTGGCT
>JASLAI010000416.1 GCA_030147225.1 Planococcus sp. (in: firmicutes)
AATACGGCTAACCCTCCATTATTTCCTTTCCCGCTATCTTCAAAATCCCCATAGAACATGGACTGCAAAATTGAAGTGCCTTGCTTTTCAAAGGTAAAATCTGTCTTGAGAAAGTCCATATAACTATCAAAAAACACTTTATTTTTCTCATTTATTACATTCTTCTCCAGAAATGATCGATCGGCAGTTTCTATTGAATACAAATTCCTTAATAAATTTATTCCCTGGATTTTTATGCTATCCGGGTAATCTAAGGCCAATAATTGATAGAGATGATCTTTAAATCCCTGTCTTTTAAAACGATCCATATAATCCAGTAAGATAGAAACTATCTCTAAATCCAGTTTGTATGTCTGAAGCATAAATAAGATATCGTCATCACTTAAAATGTCGATACCACATTCAATACAAATATCCAAAACGTGATAGAGTTTTTGACTATCGTACTGTTGGTTCAATAGTACGTCTTTTATTTTTCTCTCTACGATTTGCTTGATCTTATCATTGAATAAGTTTAAAACAGCATCTACTATAAATCGGTCTGTAGAGGAATGCTCTCCCAAAAACGAGATCAATTCATCTATTTCTTTTTCACCCAGTTGCTTGTTCAGCTCTAGTCGCTTTATCTTTCGAATTTGCTCGATCACTCTTGTTTCATCGGAGTTTATCGCCTTACTGTTATGTATGTACTCATCTAAAAATTGGAGAGGATAACTATAATTACTTTCATTGTCATAAACACGATTTCTGAACTCAATAAACTCGTTCATTTTTCATCCTCCGATGCTTTCAATATACTAGTTTCTTCCTATTCTATACCACAGGTGGTGCTACTATATACGCAGACGCTTCTTCATTCCTTTTAATAAAACTAAAGATGCCAATTAATGCCAAAAATATTGAAGCAATTAGGTGCAAATATACTCCATTCCTTATACATCATTTCTTTGTACTGCATAGTTAACTAACCAATTAGATATAAAGGATACAATATACTTTTCTCACTCCTTTAGTCCACTTACTGAGTGCGGGACAATAAAAAAACACACCTGCCAGGTTGATTCAGCAAGTGTGGAAATATAGTCAGTAACCTGAAATTTTTTCGGTATAAGAGCGCTATTGAAGTTCCGCCATTCAGCTAAGCTATCCATCACTTATGAACAGCAGTGATCTCTTCCATCAATCCAACCCATTCTTCTCTCTTGAAATCATACAATTCCAGCTCCGTTTTTCTCAGAACCAGATGAATGCTGTCGAATTTCTCATCCGACCGGAACCGCCACCAGCTTTTCACTGTTGATGTCTTGGTGCCTGGCTCATAATACGTCAATGTGAATTCGGGATCGATGATGTCATCTAGCCGATCAATCTCAATATACTTATGCGGGAAATCAATATAGAGCCCGAGCGCCGCTTTATGAGGCGTAATGGACCCAATTTTATAGGCCGAGTGCGCGTCCTTCTTCTCAAGCGCGTCACTCCACGGAACCGGGTTATCGCTCACAATCAAAATCCGGCCAGCCTCATCGGTTTCAATCCGGCAATTCGGCAGACTGTTAAACACTTCTGTCATCTCGTTCATTTTTTGCTCGACCATTTTGTTCATTTTGTTATCCCATTCCTTTCAACTCATCTATTAACTGTGAATGCTGCACTTTCTGCCAGGCATGGCCATACCGTTTGTTTTTCTGTTACACTACCTGTTATTCTATCACGTCCCGCTGATTGCTCCGGATTTAATAGTGTATTGTTTTGTCAGAAGCGTTCAGAATTATTTCTTGCACAAAGACGCCACAATTATTTTGAGCGTCGCTTGCTTGAAATGGGCCGATTAAGGATATAGTAGCTGTACAAGATCTTTTCGGTTCGGTATCCAACGTTTTTTCTTATAAGAACTTTTCCTATACTCGATTTTATAGCTTTACACCATACTTGAAACTGAACAGATCAGCAGACGTGATACTCATTAGGAGGTCTCTAGGATGAACCCACAAATCTTAATCGTTGGAGCTGGCCCCACTGGTCTGGCTCTTGCCTATAGCCTGGCGCGTCAAGGCGTGCCGTTTCGGATCATCGATAAAAACGCAGGAACCGGCACAGCGTCACGTGCGCTCGCTGTGCATGCGCGCATATTGGAGCAGTACGACCAATTGGGCCTGGCCGAACGCAACATCAAGCGGGGGCATCCGATTTTATCGCTTGATGTCAGCGACGGCAAACGAGTGAGAGCCACGGTAAAATTCCATGAGTTGGGCAAAGGGCTGAGCCCATTTCCGTTTATCTTGAGTTTGCCGCAAGACGAGCACGAAGAAATTCTCGTCGACGAATTAAGTAAAATAGGCGTCGAAGTGGAATGGAACACCTCCTTGCTTTCGTTTGAAGACACAGGAGTTGGCGTGAACGCCGTGATGCAACAGCAAGGACAGCCAGAAGAAACAGCGGAATTCGTCTATTTATGCGGATGCGACGGGGCCAGCAGCATGGTCCGAAAAGAACTGGAACTCGACTTTCCCGGCGGCACGTACAAGCAATTATTCTTTGTCGCCGATATCGAAACCGAGAAACCGTTAGACGACATGGAAAAGATGGACATGTACATGGACGAGGACGGCTTTATGCTCTATATGTCTGTCCGGAACGCCAACACCAAACGAATCCTCGGCATCGTGCCCGACGAGTTCAATGAACGCACGGATCTTGAGTACAGCGAAATCAGCGATTATATTGAAAATAAAATCCGTGTGACCGCGGCAAAGGTCAATTGGTTTTCGACCTACCGCGTCCATAACCGTGTCAGCGAGCAATTTGCCAAAGGACGCATCTTTATCCTGGGCGACGCCGGACACCTGCACAGTCCGACCGGCGGACAAGGCATGAACACCGGCATTGGGGACGCCATCAATCTGGCGTGGAAGCTCGCAGCGGTGGTTCAAGGAAAAGCTGCTTCCAGCATATTGAGCACCTACGAAAAAGAGCGAATCGCCTTTGCGCGCCGGTTGATTGCGACGACCGACAAAGCGTTCCAAACGATCGTCAACCAAAAACTGCGGGGCACTTTACTGCGGCAGTATGTCGTACCTTACGTCTTGCCGTCGCTATTCAAATTTTCCTTTCCCTCAAAAAATGCGTTTAAGTTCTTGTCTCAAATCCAC
>JASLAI010000117.1 GCA_030147225.1 Planococcus sp. (in: firmicutes)
CATGGGTATCGATAAACATCAATCATTCTCCTCACATTAAGCTTTATTCTAATGGTTACAGCTGTATCTTTCTTCACAGCAACATTACAATTAGGTAACAAAACATGTTAATTCAGCGTCAAAACGCGCAATTCTTCTGTAATCTTGGGCAGTAAAACCCATGAAAACAAAAAAAGACCCACTTTTACAAGTGGGTCAAAACAGGTCTTTTGAATAGCTTTACTTTATTTTCGATCCATTTGGAAGTTTTTCTGCAACAGACGCCAGCGTTAAGTAACCGTCTTTCTCACCGGCCAAAATCATTCCTTGAGACAATTCGCCCCGCAACTTCACCGGTTTCAAGTTTGCTACTACAACTACTTTCTTACCGACCAATTCAGCCGGTTTGTAATGCTCAGCAATTCCCGATACAACTTGCCTCTGTTCATACCCCATGTCCAACTGCAACTTCAGCAGCTTGGAAGTTTTCGGTACAGCTTCACAGTCTGTTACTGTCGCCACACGCAAATCAACTTTCGCAAAATCTTCAATTGCAATTTCCGGAACATCCGGAACTTCTACGACTGCCGGTTGTTCTGCAGCCGGAGCCGCAGTACCCCGCATTTGATCACGGATATACGCTACTTCCGGTTCCACTTCAAGACGTGGGAAGATAGGCGTTCCCTTGGCTGCCACTTGCGTACCGGCAGGGATTTTACCAAAGCCCTGCAAGGTATCCCAAGCCAGGAAGTCGTCCGTCAAGCCAAGCTGTTCAACAATCTGTTTTGGAGCATTTGGCAAGAATGGCTGCAGCATAACTGCAGTCATGCGAAGGCTTTCCGCCAAATGGGCCATAACAGAAGCTAGCTGTTCTTTCGCACTTTCGTCTTTTGCCAATACCCATGGCTGTGTTTCATCAATGTATTTATTCGTGCGCGAAATCAATGTCCATACTTCACTAAGCACAATGCTGAATTGCATTCTTTCCATATGCTGCTCATAGACTTTCACTGTCTGTTCAGCTACGCGCTGCAACGTACCATCAAATTCGGTTTGCAGCCCATTAATTTGCGGGACTGTTCCATCAAAGTATTTATTAATCATCGATACGGTACGATTTAATAGATTTCCAAGGTCATTGGCTAAATCAAAATTGGTCCTCTCGACAAACGATTCCGGTGAAAAGACCCCATCAGAACCGAACGGCAGTTCACGCAATAGGAAATAACGTGTTGCGTCCAAGCCGTAACGTTCAACGAGCATTTCAGGATACACCACATTGCCTTTGGACTTAGACATCTTACCGTCTTTCATCATGATGAAACCATGAGCAAATACTTTTTTCGGTAATGGCAGATCCAAGGCCATGAGGAAAATTGGCCAATAGATCGTGTGGAAACGGACAATGTCTTTCCCAACTACATGAACGTCAGCTGGCCAGTATTGGTTGAACAAGGTTTCGTCATCTGAACCGTAGCCAAGTGAAGTGATGTAGTTAGACAATGCATCGACCCACACGTAAATAACGTGTTTTGGGTCTCCAGGGACTGGAATTCCCCAGTCGAAAGAAGTTCGTGAGACCGAAAGATCCTCTAATCCTGGCTTGATGAAATTATTGATCATTTCGTTTTTGCGTGATTCTGGCTCAATAAATTCAACATTGTTTTCATAGTACTCCAAAAGGCGGCCCGCATATTTTTTCATATTGAAGAAATACGACTCTTCTTTTACTTTATGGACCGGACGTCCACAATCTGGACAATTGCCATTATCCAATTGATTTTCCGTAAAGAACGATTCGCAAGGTGTGCAATACCAGCCTTCGTATTCCCCTTTATAGATATCGCCGTTGTCGAGGAAAGTTTTGAAAATACGTTCTACGCCTTCTTTATGGCGTTTTTCTGTAGTCCGGATAAAGTCGTCATAAGTAATGTCCATTGTCGACCAAACTTGTTTGGCTGCTGCAGCCATGTCATCCACAAATTCTTGTGGCACTTTACCGGCTTCTTGCGCTTTTTCTTCAATTTTTTGGCCATGCTCGTCCATTCCAGTCAAAAACCGCACATCAAATCCACGCAAACGTTTATAGCGAACCATCGCATCAGAAGCAACTGTCGTATAGGCTGTTCCAATATGGAATTTTCCGCTTGGATAATAAATCGGGGTGGTTAAATAAAACGTTTCTTTGTTAGCAGTCACGAAAAATTCCTCCAGTTTTTTTGTATAGTTCTTATTTTAACGAAGTCCCCTATTTTGTACAATCTTTCAATTCGACATTGCCTTTTAAAATAATGATTCGACATTATTAGACTCTAATTTTAATGGATTTTATTTACTTATTATACGAATTAATCAAACTTGTGACGTTTAATATTAAAAATCAAATAAAATTGACAAAGTATATGAAAATTCATTATATTTTCGATAGTTTTTTATTGACCAAATTGCCAGTAGTTGGTATGATTTATGACAGGAAGTGGTAAATGTCGAATTTTGACGAATACATCCGACAAAATAAAAGGAGGACTATTATTATGAAATCAACAGGTATTGTTCGTAAAGTGGATGAATTAGGACGTGTGGTAATTCCAATCGAATTGCGCCGGACTTTAGGAATTGCAGAGAAAGACGCATTGGAAATTTATGTGGATGACGACAAAATTATTTTGAAAAAATATTTACCTAATATGACGTGTGCTGTGACAGGCGAAGTTTCAGACGACAACATGCAGTTAGTTGGCGGGAAATTGATCTTAAGCTCTGAAGGCGCAGAAATGCTGGTAAAAGAAATTCAAAACAACTTAAAGAAATAATGTAAAAAACCGGGACGTCAACACATCCTGGTTTTTTTTTGCTTTATAGATGTAGTTTTTTCTTGCAGTGTTTGATGCCCGTCGAATCTACACGGGCGCTTCCGCTTTTCTTTATTGTCCAGACTTCAGCGCCCAGCTCTTTGGGTCATAAGCCAACCCGGCTTTGCGGCAAAAAGCGCCGCTTTGCCGGTCTGTCTTATGCCCGTCAGAGCTACACGGGCGCTTCCGCTTTTCTTAAATATGATAAGCTTGGTATACTTCTCGTTTCGACAGCTGGCGTTCGATGGCTGCTTCTTTAATGGCTTCTTTTGATGTCAGGTTTTTGGTCTCCATGAGCTGCTCCACGTGTTCCTCGATCGACAAACTTTCCCACCACTTCACATTTTCTTCAGGCTCAGGGTTGGCATTGCCTTCAAGAACCAGGCAAAACTCTCCACGGATTTCATTTTCATCGGCCCATATTGCTGCCTCTTCAACCGTCCCTCTCAGAAATTCTTCAAATTTCTTTGTCACTTCCCGTGCCAGCGTGATTTTCCGGTCGTTTCCTACCGCTTTTTGAATGCTTTTCAAGCTTTCCTTCAAGCGATGAGGCGCTTCGTAGAAAATAATTGTTTCTTCTTTCTGACTAAGGATTTCCAGCTCGGATTGCCGTTCTTTTTTATTGCGCGATAAGAATCCGTAAAACAAAAACGGCTGCGGCGAAATGCCTGAAACAATCAATGCACTAAGTGCCGCATTGGCGCCGGGAATCGGTACCACCGGGAACCCCTCAGCCACTGCACGTTTGACGATGTCTTCCCCGGGATCGGAAATACACGGCATGCCTGCATCGCTGACTAGAGCGACTGACTTGCCTTCTTCCAAGTACGACAGAATTTTAAAGCCGCCACTTTCTTGATTGTGTTCGTGGTAACTCACCAATTTGGTTTGAATGTCAAAATAATTGCAGAGGTTTTTCGTATTTCGTGTATCTTCTGCTGCAATTATATCCACTTCTTTTAGAATCCGCAAAGCACGCATTGTCATATCTTCCAGATTGCCTATAGGGGTTGCCACCAGATACAAAGTAGCTTCTTTGTGCTGGAAACTTTTTTGGGATTTCATTTGTCGTTCTCCTTTCCTTCAGCAATGTAACGGATTTTTTGTGCCTTTGTTAATTGCTTAAAGGCATATTCCGCTTTCATCGCTGCCGGTTTTGTGTCATAGCATTCCTGATGAATGAGTTTGGACGGCCCTTTGGCACGCGTATATTTGGCGCCTTTTCCGGCATTGTGCGCAGCCAGTCGTTTTTCAAGGTCGTTGGTATAGCCTGCGTAATAGGAATGATCCGCACATTCCAAAACATAAAAATAATGGTTATTTGTCGCCATACAGCAATTCCCGCACTTCTTCGGTGTATTCCCCATCTTCTCCGTACACAACCAATGGCGGCAAGATCTTCAAATCAGGTTTGCCGTCTTTGATGCCTTCAATCAGCAGGGTGTTGGCTTCTTTTCCAGCCTTCGGATAAACCAGGCGGATCCGCTTTGGTTCCAATCGATTCGCCCGCATTGCTGCAATTATATCAATCAAACGGCCGGAGCGATGAACAAATGCCGCTTTTCCGCCTTGCTTCAGCAATTGGCT
>JASLAI010000118.1 GCA_030147225.1 Planococcus sp. (in: firmicutes)
TGAAAAACTTGAAAAAGCAGGATCGGAGAGTTCCAACGAATGGAACAATGCGGGAACTGGACATGCTGCACTTTGCGAGCTTAACTATACACCGCAGCAGCCTGATGGCTCTGTTGATATCAAAAAAGCAATCAGCATCAACGAACAATTCCAGCTTTCAAGACAGTTCTGGTCTTTCCTTGTTGAAAATAAACGCATCAGCAATCCCCAGGACTTTATTATGTCGATTCCCCATATGAGTATGGTACAGGGAGAAGACAATGTTCAATTCTTGAACAAGCGGTTTGAAGCTTTGTCGACAAGTCCTTTATTCAAGGGAATGGAATACACGACGGATTCTGCGAAATTGAAAGAATGGATTCCGCTGATCATGGAAGGCCGTACTTCAACTGACGCGATTGCGGCTACAAAAATCGATTCCGGGACGGACGTCAACTTTGGTGCGTTAACGGAAATGATGTTTGATCACTTGAAAGAACAACAAGTGGAGATGAATTACAAACATGCAGTCAAAGACATTAAACGCAGCAGCGACGGCATGTGGGAAGTCAAAGTGCAGGATTTGGAAAACGATAAAATCGAATACCACAGCGCTGACTTTGTTTTCATCGGCGGCGGTGGCGGAAGCTTGCCGTTACTGCAAAAAACAGGGATTCCGGAATCCAAGCATATCGGCGGATTCCCGGTAAGTGGGATGTTCCTGGTCTGCAACGATCCTGAAATCGTCGAGAAGCATCACGCAAAAGTATACGGAAAAGCGAAAGTTGGAGCTCCTCCGATGTCCGTGCCGCATTTGGACACGCGCTTTATCGACAACAAGAAATCGTTATTGTTCGGACCATTTGCCGGATTTTCTCCAAAATTCCTGAAAACCGGATCGAACCTGGATTTGATCGGGTCTGTAAAACCGAACAATGTCTTTACAATGCTAGCTGCTGGAGCAAAAGAAATGTCATTGACGAAATACCTTGTCCAACAGGTCTTGCTGTCCAATGAAAAACGCGTGGAAGAATTGCGTGAATTTATTCCGACAGCCAAACTTGAAGACTGGGATGTAGTGGTAGCAGGACAGCGTGTACAGGTCATCAAAGATACGGATAAAGGCAAAGGAACATTGCAGTTCGGTACAGAAGTTGTTACAGCTGCCGACGGTTCAATTGCTGCATTGCTGGGGGCTTCTCCAGGTGCATCCACGGCTGTTCATGCGATGCTCGAAATCTTCAAAAAATGCTTCCCGAGCGAAGTTGGCGGCTGGGAACCAAAAATTAAAGAAATGATCCCGTCTTACGGTGTTTCATTGTCTGAAAATCCTGAGCTTTTTGAGGAGATTCATAATTCGACAGCGAAAACATTGCAATTAGACGAAAAAAGCCCAGTAGGAATATAAATGCTGCAAAATATTTATTCAGAGCTCTTCTCATTGATTTCGATGAGGAGGGCTTTTTTATTGACAGAAATGTATACAATTGTATACGTTCTGTACAGAGCATTTTAGAAGCACCCAGAAGGATGAGCCAACAGAGAAATAGACAGTTGCTGTGATGGCCGTGAATGAAAAGGCCCTGCCAACTGACAAAAAGGAGCTGTTGAAGATGAAGAAAACCAATGACTATATTGATGGAGTATTTACCGACCAAGACCCGCTATTGAAAGAGGTCATCTCTTCTATTGAAGAAAATGGTATGCCTTCGATTTCAGTTTCTCCCTCATCAGGCAAGTTTTTAACAATGCTGGTATCGATTTCAGGAGCCGCCAATGTATTGGAAATTGGGGCTCTCGGTGGCTATAGCGGTATTTGTCTGGCCAGGGGATTTGCGGGTAAAAGAGAAAAATTGATTTCTCTTGAGCTTGAAGAGAAATATGCAGAACTGGCGCACCGCAATTTAACAAAAGCTGGTTTCGGCGATCAAGTTTCTTATATGACTGGAGCGGCTTTAGAGAGTCTGAGAAAGCTGGAAAATGAAGATAGAAAGTTCGATTTTTTCTTTATCGATGCAGACAAAGAGAATTATGAGAACTATTTGAACCATTGTCTCAAGCTGGCAGAACCGGGTGCTTTGATTGTAGCGGACAATGTACTTGCACGGGGAACAGTAGCGGATGATGCGGCCGGAGTCAGTCGACACACAGAAGTGATGAAAGCATTTAATCTGCTCGTGGCTAATCATCCTCAACTGGAATCCTTGTTGATTCCGATGGGTGATGGGCTGACTTTATCAAAAGTGAAAAACTAAAAAGGAGCATGTCTGAACTTCAGACATGCTCCTTTTTGGGTAGATCGATCGAAATTTTATTTGAAAAATGGTGTTTTCTTCAAAGCGATGGCGACTGGAATGGCGATAATCAACCCAACGGTGTTTTGAACGAGATTGCCGGGAATCGAAGCGGCCGGAATAATCCAGCTGCTGAAGATGATGGCTTCGCCGATATAGTAGATGGCAACCATAAACGGAATCGAAATAACGGCTGCTAAAATATTGAACGAAGTGCTGCCGCCTTTTCTGCCGCCTGACCAGGCGATCTTTCCAACCAAATACCCCTGCAAACCGCGTGCCACTATGGTGATCGGCGCCCACAAGGTCCAGCCGGAAACTAAATCAAACAAGCCCATCCCGATTGCTCCTGCAATCAGCCCTTTCTTAGGACCAAATAGAATCGCGATAATGAAAAGCATAGCTGTGCCGAGGTGAACAAGTCCTCCATTTGCAGCAATCGGAAGACGAATATTCAGCAATAAAGTAGCAACAAAGACGAGTGCAATGGCCATGGAAGTTAAAATCAAATCAAAAGTGCGGGAATTAGCCGCAGGTGAGTAGCTGGTTGTTTTTTGCATCGTCGGTAACCTTCCTATCTGTTCTTTTTCAGATAAGATTAGCAGAGATGTGGACTAGTTAAAAGTGCCAATTCCGGACAAAACTTAGGGGTCAGTTTGACTTTTTCTGATTTTGTAAGCCAATTAAGATAAACAAGATTGAAAAACACTTCAAGTAGAAAATTTTAGGCATACAAGACTTAGGTTATAAAATAATGCCTAGGACGTGACTAATTTACGAAAGTTCTACAGCTATGTTGTTTTTTCTTCATACCAGAAATGGCAATTCAAAGTCAATCAATTCATCTGTCACCGTATCTTTACTAAATGATTTATAAAGCAAAGCCCGGCTGTATATGGAATGTTCCATATGCAGCCGGGCTATTAGTTGGAATCTCTAAATCAAACTACAGGTTCTCCATGAACAATTTCCATGATGTTTCTATCCTTAGCTGTTACAGCGCCGGTTTTGCTGAGTTTGATCGTTTGTCCTTCTTCAAGGTTCGTGAAGACAACCGGCGTAATGATGGACGCCGCGTGTTCAGCGATGTAATCCAAGTCCATTTCCATCAGAAGCTGTCCTTGTGCAACTAGATCGCCTTGTTCAATATGTGCAGTAAAACCTTCACCTTTCAGGTGGACCGTATCAATACCGATATGGATAAGAAGTTCCGTGCCGTTATCCGCCGCAATGCCAATGGCATGTTTGGTAGGGAAGACAGTGACTACTTTTCCGTTTACCGGAGAAAAAACTTTTCCTTCTGTCGGTTTGATTGCAAAACCGTCGCCAACCATTTTGCCGGAGAATACCTGATCCGGTACTTCTGAAATCGGCAGGATTTCGCCAGTAATCGGGCTATTGAATTCCAATGGTGTAGCTGATGTACCAGAAGTTTCAGTTGGGATCGCCGTTTTTTCAGCTGGTCGAGGTGCTTTGCCATTAATGATGTCCTGCATTTGTCCGCGCAGGCTATCCGATACAGGTCCAAAAATGGCTTGGATGTTATTGCCGACTTCCATGACACCGGAAGCGCCCAATTTTTTCAATCTGTTTTTATCGACATTGCCTTTATCTTCAACGCTGACACGCAAGCGTGTGATACAAGCATCGAGATGTTTAATATTTTCTTGTCCGCCCATAGCGGCAAGGATTTCATAAGGCAAGTCGCCGATTTCTCCAATTTCCTCATCGCCTTCTTCATCAGCTTCGCGCCCAGGCGTCATCAAATTGAATTTCTTGATGGCAAAACGGAAACCGAAGTAGTAAATGACTGAGAAGACTAGACCGACAACGATGACCCAGAACCATTCTGTTCTGCCAGGCATAACCCCG
>JASLAI010000123.1 GCA_030147225.1 Planococcus sp. (in: firmicutes)
ATAACAGTATAGGATGAGATATTTTATCTGTCTTTTTCGTATTTCTTCCAATAGAAGTCTGTCTTTCACAGTGTGCTTTCCCTTTCATAAATTTCATATTGCTCTCGATTCAATTAATTACTTCGTGTTCAACACTCTTCCCTTCTCTAGTTTTTGATAACAACGAGTCTTTTTAAATTATGCTATAACTCCCTATGAAATAAATTTCCTTCCTTATCGCTAAATATGCTCTTTTATCTTCCAATATTCGTTTTTATCTAATTTATAAGACAACAGGCCTTTTCTGTTATATATTAATAAACAAGAAAGCATACTGTATTAATACAGTGTGTTCATTAATTTCTCCAATCAGAAAGGGATGGATGACATGGTCACAAACAAACTGCAACAAATCGAGAAACTAAATAAGAGCTGGGAGCAGGACGAACGTTGGAACGGCATTGAACGTATGTATACAGCTGAGGAAGTTGTAAAGCTTCGCGGTTCTATCCAAATTGAACATACACTGGCGAGAAAAGGTGCTGAACGTTTATTTCACTCAATCCATGAAGAAGACTTTGTCAATGCACTCGGTGCATTGACTGGCAACCAGGCAGTTCAACAGGTTAAAGCAGGCTTGAAAGCAATTTACCTGAGCGGCTGGCAAGTAGCTGCAGATGCCAACTCTGCAGGTCAAATGTACCCTGACCAAAGTTTATACCCAGTCAATTCCGTTCCAGATGTGGTGAAGAAAATTAACCAGGCGCTTCAACGTGCAGATCAAATCGACGGCGTTGAAGGGACAGAAGGCTTTGACTGGTTCGCACCAATTGTTGCAGATGCTGAAGCAGGCTTTGGCGGACCATTGAATGTCTACGAATTGATGAAAGCGATGATCGAAGCAGGAGCTGCAGGTGTACACTTTGAAGATCAATTGGCTTCTGAGAAAAAATGTGGACATTTGGGCGGCAAAGTATTGCTTCCAACTCAAAATGCGATAAGAAACTTGACTGCAGCGCGATTGGCAGCTGATGTACTCGGCGTACCGACCCTTATCATCGCCCGTACGGATGCAGATGCAGCTGATTTGATCACAAGCGACATTGATCCACGCGACCACGCCTTTATCACAGGCGAACGCACACCTGAAGGCTTCTACCGTACGAATGCAGGTATTGACCAAGCCATCGCACGCGGCCTGGCATACGCACCTTACGCTGATCTGGTCTGGTGTGAAACTTCCCACCCGAACCTGGAAGAAGCTCAACAATTTGCAGATGCAATCCATGCTGAATTTCCTGGCAAATTGCTAGCCTATAACTGTTCACCATCATTCAACTGGAAAGCGAAGCTTGATGAAGAAACAATCGCAAAGTATCAGGTTGAACTTGGCAAGATGGGTTACAAGTTCCAGTTCGTTACATTGGCTGGTTTCCACTCATTGAACCACAGCATGTTCGAACTTGCTCATGATTACAAAGACAACGGCATGGCGGCATACTCGAAGCTTCAGCAAGCTGAATTCGCCAATGAGTCGAAAGGCTACACAGCGACGCGCCACCAGCGTGAAGTCGGCACCAGCTACTTTGATGAGATCTCACAGATTGTTTCTGGCGGAACAAGCTCAACTACAGCGATGAAAGGCTCGACCGAAACAGCTCAATTCACAACAGTCAAATAACGCACTACAGTCTTATGAACCTCGTCTTCCCCATCGCCACGGCATTCCAACAAATCAAAACTATTGGAGGAAATCCTTATGAAAACGACAAAAAAATATGAAGCACGCGCGAAGAAAGAATGCTGCGAGTGTGGATGCGAAATCAAAGAACAGCACCAGTCGATTATCTACGAATGTGAACGCTGCATGTGCAATAAAGACGAATAAAAAAATCAACAAAGCCCACTCGTATAATCGAGTGGGCTTTGCTTGTGTTGTTCATTTCTTACTTACTTTTAGGATCAGGAAATTCGGGCTTCTGATTAGTTTTTCGTATTGATCAGGTGCAAGTTCTTTAAATACTTTTGTCGGTTTAGGTTCTACCACTTTCTTAATGACGAAATGGGGCAGCAGCGTGTTGAAGATCTCACTTAATGGCCTTCTGTAAAATGGAACCTCATAGGTTTTCCCTTCTTTATGCCATTCGTCGACAATCAATTCAGTTGAAAAATAATGGGCATTCTTCAGCAATTGCAGATCGGTCAATGGATGATGAATCGATAAGAGTAAGCTCCCTCCGGGCTTCAATATCCTGCTGAACTCTGAAAATGTCTCCCTCCAGTTTTTCAGATAGTGCAATGTAAGCGAACTGATGATCATGTCGTAGCTGCTATCTTCAAACGGCAAAGGCTTTTCCAGATCCAGGCAGAGAACTTCAGCTCGATTACACATTAATTTTTTCGTGAGACTAACCATTTCCCGACTCATGTCAACGCTTGTCACTTTTGCTCCTCTATCGGCAAACTGCTGGGAATACCAGCCGGCTGAACACCCTGCATCGAGTACCTGCAGTCCCGATAAATCTGATGTAATAAGTTCCATCATGGCAGGTCTTTCATATTGGGTATTGTATAAATTATTTGCATCTCCCATCTTTTCATAGACTCCTGCCAGTTCATCAAAGGTCTCCTGTACTTGCTTTTTCATAATCAATCTCCTAAATGATCAAAGTCCATCTTTTCTCGCCTGTTGATTTTGTAAAGCACATGTTTCTTTAACGGACTGTCCTCGTCCAATTTTGGATGCTCGAACTCGCCTACTTTAACCATTCCAACCCGCCTCATAACTGTTTCGGAAGCTTGATTGATTGTCGAAGTAAATGAGTAGATCTGATCCATTGCCAATGGACCGAATGCATATGCTATACAGGCAAGCGCCCCTTCAACTGCATACCCTTGTTTCCAGAACTGTTTATCCAGCCGCCAACCTATTTCTGCTGACCCTTTCCCCTCTATTTCCATAGTAATTTCCAGTAGGCCGATAAAACCGATAAATCCCCCATCTTTTTTGCGTTCCACCGCCCACATCGTATATCCTTTGTTATCCATATGAGCTTCAAAGCGATTGATTAATCGGTTCGATTCTTCTTCATTTAATAACTTCGGAAAAAATTGCATCACATCCGGATCTGCCGCCATTGCTTCAAAAAGTACACGGTCTTCCTCTTTCCAGCGCCTAAAGCCCAATCGATCGGATTCGAAAATATAGCCTTTTTCCATTGACCTTACATCCTTTCCCGTATTAACGTATATTTCTTAAGAGTATTTATTTTATTCCATCAAATTTGGTATATTTCGGATATTGTACTTCTAATTGTCACTTAAAAAGCATGAGTTGTTGAAAATTTTCATTAAGTTCAAAATACAGAAAAATAATGATTGCAAAATGCATTATTTTTT
>JASLAI010000412.1 GCA_030147225.1 Planococcus sp. (in: firmicutes)
AGTGACAGCATCGCAAAGTGGCCCGTTTAAGCGGTCGAGAATGGAGGTCTGAAGCAAAAAGACCCTGACATGTCTTGGCTGCAGCTGCAGGACCTCCTCGACCAGATAGTCCACAATGTATCGATTATCTCCGGCGAATGCCTCGATAAACACAGAATTGTCCTTGCGGCCCTGCAGCGAGAGCGCCGCCAATTGCAACCCGGTTATCCAGCCTTCGGTACGGGACTCCAGTGCCGTAATTTCATCAGCTGAGAGACCCAAGCGCATCATCTCATTAAAGAACAGAGCCGTTTCATCAGGAGTAAAACGCAAATCCATGGCACGAAGTTCGTTCAACTGCCCCCGGGCACGCAGCCTGGCCAGAGGCAGTTGCGGATTTTCACGTGTTGCGATGGCCACATGCATCTGTGGCGGAAGATGCTCAAGCAGGAAGCTGAGCGCATCATTTATTTCTTTAGAATCAATAACATGGAAATCGTCAAGGACAAGGATAAATTTAGAGGGAATAGCCAAAATTTCGTTGATCAGAGCCGTCAGAATCGATTCGATTGGCGGTGGCTGTTGGGATATAAGCAAATCCACCACGCCGGTTCCAAGGTCTTTCTTAATGGTCTGCAATGCCGCAATAAAATAAGTCAAGAAGCGTACAGGATCGCTATCCCCTTCGTCCAGCGACAGCCAAGCGACTGGCCGCCCGCAATCGGCTGCCCACTCGCTTATCAGGGCAGTTTTGCCAAAGCCGGCAGAGGCAGCAATAAGAGTAAGTTTGCGGTCCACTCCTGAACTGAGCTGTTCAATCAGGCGTGGCCGCTTGACACTGTTAGGCCGTGACTGGGGAACGTAAAGCTTAGTCTTTAAAATCGGAATATTCATAAAACTATATTACCACAAAAGCATTCTTCCCCTATCAATCATTTTCAAGCATGAAATGAAAAAAACATCTGCACGATTGATGCAGATGTCGTAACAATTTATTTCTCTTACCTGAGAGCGGTGTAATTTCTGTTTACTTTATAACTCTGAATAAAACTGGTCTTATAAGAAAACTGATTTGCAATTTATAAATTGCAGCATATTATCTAGAACACTTAGAAAGGATTCTTTCTCTAGATATGACTTTATCATAGAGCTTAACACAACAAGCCGGCTCTTCATTCCTGCTGCGGTTTTAGCTATCGCTCGTTCTATTCCAACACAAACAATTTCCCCTTACGCTCTGCTAGGTCTACAGAAATTGTTTCTCCATTTTCCAACACAATGACCGCTGTCTCCCCTTCGTAACGTTCATCCACGTAGATAAACGTATGTTTCTCCGTTTCAGCAAAAATGACTAAGTCATTCTCCGCTACCTGCAGATCCAACATGCCAGAACCTGCAGTTGAATATTCATAAATCACAATCGCCGGCATGTTGTCTATCGTAAGCGCAAACACAGTCAGTTCGCCCTCGATCCAATCATCTTGTTTCGTTATCTCGACATTTTCTTTGTCCAAGGTATACGTTTCGCCATAAGGAAATTCCAGCTCTCGCCACAACTCCTCCTGCGTCGGGAATCTTCCGTCTGTCCAATTGCTTATCTGCTGAATTTTGTCATTGTCATCAACATGCAAGGTCACGCCTTTATCCGGAGTTTCTTTATCATTAATGTTAAAAACCCCCACCGTATCACCTACTTCATACTGTTCCGGAATGATGGTGAATCTACGGTCTGGATAATTGGTTTCCAAGTACTCACTGACCTGCTCGTATTTTTCTGCATGTACACTGACTTGCAAATAAGGGTAATAAACGTAATACCCGACGTACCCCGCTACCAATAAAGAAGTCAGGCCAATTGCCCATTTTTTCTGCTTTCTAAAGAGGAACCAAATTATCCCCACAGCTAATAGAACAGCAAGTCCAATAAAAAGAAACGTTATGGTTTCACCAAGGTTCATTTAGTCCACCTCTCCTCTCTGGCTCCTTTATCGTTCGTCATCCATGTCTCATCTTCCGCTAACTCAGCAGATCTAAGTGTCCTAGTTCAATTCTAATAATATGCGAATTCACCTTTTATTCCCCTAGCTTTCTGATTTCAGTAAGAACCTTTAAACAGCTTTTGTATTCAAGCTCTATTGTAACTGCTTGCAGCAATTGATAAACACCAAATTAAAACCTTTGCAGTATGGCCAGTTTTTCTTAGTTTTTCGAGCCCGCTTCTTACAGTTTGAAGAATTTGCCTTGCGGGAATTAAAGTAAGAATAAGAAGCTGGAACAAACCAAATTTGCGAAGGAGTGGTCAGATTGATCAATAAGCTCGGGCAAGTGATGGTGTATGTGGAAGATCAGGACAAGGCAGTGAAGTTCTGGACGGAAAAAGCGGGGTTTATCGTGATTGCAGACGAAGGTTCGAAAGACCAAGGCTTGAGGTGGATTGAGATCGCCCCTAGCGAAGACGCAGCGACGACGATTGTGCTGCATGACAAGGAAGTGGTTTCGAAGCTGTCGCCCGAATTGGAGCTCGGCACGCCTTCTTTGATGTTTTATACCGACGGCGTTGATCAGCTGTATGCAGATTTCAAAGAAAGAGGCGTTATGACTGGAGAATTGGTGAACATGGGCGTCGGCAGAAGCTTTAACTTTGCAGATGACGAAGGCAATTATTTTGCAGTGATGGAGAGAGTTGAAAGTTGATAGGACAAAGAAATCCGTGAAGCAAAAGGAACTCTGTTGCTTCACGGATTTTTTAATCGTTATCCCGGTATCTGTACCACGATTCATAAGAGCGCACTTTTCACAATATCCGCTTGCTTTCCTATCCAAAATACTGATAATAATTGTCTTGCAGTCTACATAGCAGTAGGTGATATACTGAACTACAGTGCAAATACTACGAAAAAGAGATGGTGGTTAACAGATGATGCGCTCTTTTCATTTTCAGGGCAGCCGAATACTAAAAACCGGTATAGCGATATTTATAACCGCCGCTATTTGTGAATGGTTTAACTGGCCGCCTGTCTTTGCGGTCATTACGGCCATTGTGACAATCGAGCCCACGGTCAGCGATTCGATTAAAAAAGGCCTTGTCCGGTTTCCGGCATCTGCGATTGGTTCTGCATTTGCTGTACTCTTTATTACACTTTTCGGGAATGCGCCGATCACCTATACACTCGCTGCTGTCGCCACGATTTTAGTCTGTTACCGACTCAAGCTGCATGCCGGCTTACTCGTTGCCACATTGACATCTGTCGCGATGGTCGAAGTCATCCACGATCATTTATTGATCGCTTTCCTCATTCGGTTAGGTACAACGACCATTGGACTGCTCGTGTCTACTGCTGTAAACATGCTTGTTTTCCCGCCAAACTACCGGGCAGATATTCTAAAAAGCATCCAAAGCATCAGTGAACGTGCAGGAACGATGCTGGAACACACCTTCCATACGATTCTTTTTGAAGGTGATGCGAACCTGCAGGAAGACCAAGAGCTGGTGAAGCGGCTAACGACGGAAATCAGAAAGACAGAGAAATTAATTCATTACCACCGGGATGATTTCAGTTTATATCCCCGGATTCGTGACCGGGAAACGGAGCTTCGCATGGCGGAAAGGCAGTTGCTCTTTTTACATAACTTGGAGTTCCATTTAGATGCCTTACTCCGGATTCCGCTGCATAGCATTAGGTGGTCGCCAGCCGAACGGAATATCATCATGCATGCCGTTGCCGAGCTTGCAGACGACTTGCAGAATTCCAACGAATACGACCACGAAACGCATCAGCAGCAATTAAAGATCATCACCGATTTCTTCTGGGAAGACAGCAAAGGCATCTCGACAAGCGATGCCTTGCACCCAACCCTCTTCCCACCGGAATTCAAGATTCTTTACGAGCTCATCACCATTTATGACTTAGTGGATAATTTCTTTGATCCGAATAGTGTGAAGGCTGCGCGGGAAGCGGAAAAATAAAAGTGTTTT
>JASLAI010000157.1 GCA_030147225.1 Planococcus sp. (in: firmicutes)
GTCTCCGCATCGAAGAATTGCAGAAGAAGTACGAAGACAATCAACGCAAAGCTAAATAATCGGAGGAGGAAATCAATATGTCAACAATCAACCTTTCAAAAGGACAGAAAATCGACTTAACGAAAACTAATCCAGGGCTTACTAAGGTAGTCGTCGGTTTAGGCTGGGATACTAATAAGTACAGCGGCGGCGGAGACTTCGATTTGGACGCTTCTATTTTCTTGGTAGGCGAAAACGGCAAGTCACGCGGCCCTGAAGATTTTATATTCTACAACAATCTTGAAGGGGGCAATGGTTCTGTTGTCCATACAGGGGATAACCTGACAGGAGAAGGAGAAGGCGACGATGAGCAAGTAATCGTTGATTTGCCGAACGTTCCTGCAGACATCCATAAAGTCGTCTTTACGGTAACAATCCATGAAGCTGACAGCCGCGGACAGAACTTCGGCCAGGTTTCAAATGCATTTATCCGCATCGTAAACGAAAATTCAAATGAAGAATTGATCCGCTACGACTTGGGGGAAGATTTCTCAATTGAAACGGCTCTTGTAGTAGGTGAACTATACCGCCACGGAGGAGAATGGAAATTCAACGCAATCGGCAGCGGTTACCAAGGCGGCCTTGCTGCATTAGTAAATGATTTCGGCTTAAGCTAATTAAAAAACCGTTTACCAGCTCACTTGAACTGGTAAACGGTTTTTTTGATGAGATCAACTGTTAAATGACTTTGTCGGCTTTAAATAATGCATTCAGAAGAATATTGGCACCTTTCTCGATATCTTCCGGCAGACTCAATTCTTGGGGGCTATGGCTGATGCCGCCGATGCTTTTGACGAATACCATCGCGGTTTTGGTTAATGGCGCCAAATTCATAGCATCATGTCCGGCCATGCTGGGCAGGATTGTATAGGGGATGCCGGACTCAACTGCTGCATCTTCCAACAATTCAATCAGCTGTTTGTCGAAATCGCATTCCTGTGTATTGTAGCTGTTTATAACAGACATTTTCACGCCATGCCTATTTTTTATCTGCTGGAACGAATCGTGTATATGCTGAACCAGGCTTTCACGTTCCTGTTTGTCGGAAGAGCGCACCTCAAGTGTGAACTCAACACGTCCTGGAATGATATTGGCTGAATTCGGAAACACTTCAAATTTGCCGACTGTGGCAACTGTATCACTGGCAAGGCCGAGAGCCAATTTCTGCACTTCAGCCACCATCTCGCTGGCTGCGACTAGCGCATCTTTCCGGCTCTCCATGATCGTTGTACCGGAATGGTTCTGTTCGCCTTCAATTGTTACCAGATCTCGGTAGATACCGACAATGCTGTCGACTATTCCAACAGATAAATTCTCCTTCTCCAGTTTACTTCCTTGTTCGATATGCAGCTCAAAATAGGCGGCCATCGTTTTTTGTTTAGCGGCCCCTATTTGAGGAAGGTTCCCTCCGGCTTTTTCCACCGCTTCTGCGAGCGTTCTTCCTGTTGAATCTTTGGCTTCATCCAACTCTTCAGAACTTAACTTTCCGCTAAAAGCACGGCTCCCCATAGTAGAAAAATTAAATTCATTAGCTTCTTCTGCAGTAAAAGAAACAACTTGCAGAGGATGAGCCAATGTGAGGTGCTGGTCTCGTAAAGTTTTCACGATTTCCTTAGCAACAAGCACACCGAGAGCTCCGTCGTATTTTCCGCCATTCGGTACAGTATCCAGGTGAGATCCGATGACAAGCGGAAGATCTTTTTCTCCGTTGCCAGGCAAAGTACCCCACACATTGGCAATGGCATCCAACGAAACGTTCATGCCCAATTCTTCCAGCTCTTGAGCGAAAAGCTCGCGCAACTGATAATCAGCTGCTGAAAAACTGGGGCGATTTACCCCTCCGTCTTTTTCTTTACCATATTTGGCATAGGCTTCGATGTCTCTCATCAACCGATTGATGTTAATATGCATGAAAGTTTCCGCCCTCTCTCTAAATTTATCCTTCAATAGTAACATAATAATCAATAGATTCAGAATACTGAACATATATTTTTTAATTTATGCTATCCTCGAAAAGAGTCAGTGAAACAGAGAGGATGAAATGCAATGGCATTAATCGATCAGGTTAAAGATATTAGAAGAGCACTGCATCAAAATCCGGAGTTGGGTGGAGAAGAATGGGAAACTTCGAAGCGAATCCAAGAAGAACTTCAAAAAGCAGGCATCCCCTTTAAAACCGGTTTTGCAAAAACAGGAGTCCTTGGCATTATCGAAGGAAGTGCTGAAGGAGGTACAGTGGCCTTGCGTGCCGATATTGATGCACTCCCGATTTTAGAGAAAACAGATATTGCTTTTAAATCGATGGTGGATGGCAAAATGCATGCGTGCGGCCATGATGCCCATACGTCGATGCTTCTTGGTACGGCTTTTAAATTACAAGAGATGAAAGAGGAACTGTCGGGACGTGTGCTGCTCATTTTTCAGCCAAATGAAGAAGCTTCGCCAATCGGAGGAGCGAGGCCGATGATGGAGGATGGTGTCTTTGATGAATTCAAACCAGATGTCATTTTTGGACAGCATGTCTGGCCAGATCTGCCAGTCGGTCAAATTGGCGTTCGTGATAAAGAAATGATGGGGGCTTCTGACACACTCTCCTTTACGATCAAAGGAGCAGGTGGACATGCCAGTATGCCTCATCAAGGAAAAGATGCCATTGTCGTTACCGCTGAATTCATTTCTTCCCTGCAGTCTATTGTCAGCCGCAATGTAAATCCATTGGAATCGGCTGTCATAACCATTGGGACGATCAACGGTGGATACCGATACAACGTAATAGCGGATGAAGTCGTATTAAAAGGAACCGTCCGGACTTACAGCAAGAAGGCTAAAGAGACGGTAAAACGCCGTCTTGAAAATTTAGTGAAAGGCTTTGAAATTGCCTACGAAGTGAAAATTGATTTCGATTATGTAGACGGTTATGGCGCTACCATCAACACTCCGGAATGGTCAGAGTTAATAAGAAGCAGTGCTAGTGAGCTTTTAGGTGAAGGCGCTTTGCCGGAAGTAGCTCCTTCCATGGCTGGAGAAGATTTCTCCCGTTTTCTGGAGCAAATTCCTGGCGCTTTTTACTGGCTGGGATGTTCAGCAGCAGGAGAAGAATCACCCAAACCTTTGCATGATCCGGAATTCTTTTTTGACGAAGCTGCTTTAGAAGTAGGAATCGAAACCATGGTCAAAGTGACAGTCGATGCACTGAACAAATTAAAAGGTTAATTTTGGTAAATGCGTA
>JASLAI010000204.1 GCA_030147225.1 Planococcus sp. (in: firmicutes)
ATAAATTAGTGTCCAAACGCCTGTGGTCTCCAGTTATTTTTATGTCGCCACCTAAAAAAGCAAAGGAGGCTGAAAAGAGTAAACTTTTACGTGAATTATTCACATGTACTAATAATAGCGGATTTCTCCGTTCGTTCCAACAGGAAAGAATGTCTGTTCGATAAAAGTCGTGTCGCTTTAGTGAATATGATAAACTAATGGCAATGGAGGGGTTGCACAATGACAGTTAGAGAACTCTCTTCCGCGTTATACGATGAATGCGGAAAATGCTTGGACCGTTTTTATGAAATGCGTGAACAGGATGCGGTCCCTGATTTTTATGAAGATGTTAAACCATACGCAGATTACTGGCATAGCAAAATAAATGAATGGCAAAAAGAATCACTGCTGTATATACAGCAAGAACGCCCGAAGTATGTACACAAGCCAACAATCGATACAGCAGCAGAGGGCATGACGCAATTTTTCGTACAGAGCTTCTATAAGGAAACCAGTAAAAAACGCTTTATCCAGACAATCCAAGCTGCGCAATATACGCTGCAGACATTTATATTGGCTATAGATGAAAAGAGTGCTGAGCATGATTAAGCGCAAAAAATTACCTGAGTTAATGAATGAATGGAAGACGGAACCGGATATGATGGAACGCATCGTCCATTGGCATACGAAGCGGGAAAAACCTGCGGAATATGCAGACTTCCCTCCGGAGATGCACGATAGCCTGAAAGCAGCTCTTCGCAAAAAGGGGATCGAACAATTATATACCCATCAGCGTGAAGCCTTTGATTTGGCTACATCCGGTAAATCATTTACTGCAGTTACTCCCACGGCTTCGGGAAAGTCCTATTGTTATCACTTGCCCGTACTGCATAAAATTTTAAATGACCCAGGCGCACGTGCGCTTTATTTGTTTCCGACAAAAGCATTGGCGCAAGACCAGAAAAGCGATTTGCATGATTTGATTGAAAAGACGGAAGAAGCAATTTTATCCTATACCTATGATGGGGACACTTCACCGGCAATTCGGACCAAAGTACGCAAGGCGGGACAAATTGTCATGACCAATCCGGACATGCTGCATTCCGCCATTTTGCCGCACCACACGAAATGGGTGTCTCTTTTTGAGAATCTTCATTATATAGTAATCGATGAACTGCATACGTACAAAGGAATATTTGGCACGCATGTAGCGCATGTCATCCGCCGGTTGAAACGGATCTGTGAGTTTTATGGGAGCGATCCGGTCTTTATCTGCACATCAGCCACTATCGCGAATCCAAAAGAACTGGCAGAAAATCTGACCAACAGTACACATAAACTGATTGATCAAAACGGTGCGCCAGCTGGAAAAAAACATATTGTTTTTTACAATCCGCCGATTATTCATCCGACTTTCGGGGTTCGCAGAAGTGCGATCTTGGAAGTGAGGGACTTGGCCACCCATCTGATCAAAAACGGCATTCAGACCATTGTTTTTGCCAAAAGCCGTGTCCGTGTCGAAATGTTGGTGACTTATCTGCAGGCCATCACTAAAATGAAGCTGCAGGACGATTCGATTAAAGGCTACCGAGGAGGCTATTTGCCGACGGAGCGGCGCGCTATTGAAAAAGGACTGCGCGACGGATCGATACAATGTGTGGTCTCCACCAATGCATTGGAGCTTGGCGTTGACATCGGTCAATTGCAGGCTTGCATCATGACCGGCTATCCAGGCAATATTGCAAGTGCATGGCAACAGGCGGGACGAGCGGGACGCCGCCAAGATGAATCTCTGGTGATCTACGTTGCCCAATCGACGGCGCTTGACCAGTACATCATCAATCATCCCGAATATTTGCTGGACCAATCGCCGGAAGAGGCACGAATACATCCGGAGAACATCATTATTCTGATGGATCACTTGAAATGCGCATCTTTTGAACTGCCATTTCGTATTGATGATCAGTACGGAGAATTCGAAGTTCAGGAATTGCTCGAGTATTTGCAGGAAGAAGGAGTTCTTGTGAGAACCTCAGATCGTTGGCATTGGATGAGCGACCGTTTTCCAGCGCATGATATTTCTTTGCGATCAGCTTCCCAGGAGAACGTAGTCATCATCGATCAATCTGTTCCTGCCGATACACGTGTCATTGGAGAGATGGATCGGTTCAGTGCCATGACCTTATTGCATGAAGAAGCAATTTACTTGCATCAAGGCACACAGTTCCAGGTGGAAATTCTGGACTGGGAAGAAAAAAAAGCCTATGTCAGAGAAGTCGACGTTGATTATTTTACCGACGCCAATCTGGCAGTGGAATTAAAAGTGATGAGCGAAGACAAGGATAAGAAGATGAACGGCTCGGAAGTTTTCTATGGCGATATTGCTGTACTTGCGATGCCGACGATATTCAAGAAAATCCGTTTTGATTCCCATGACAATATCGGTTCCGGACCGATATCGCTGCCAGCGGAAGAGCTGCATACCTCTTCTACGTGGCTGAGCTTTACCAAACCGGAAGATTTTTCGGAAGCGGAATTGTCAGATACGATGACTGGAGCAGCCTATGCAATCGAATCGTTCATTCCAATATTTGTTCAATGTGATCGTCGTGATGTCCATGTCGTGCCACAAGTGAAATCGCCGCATAACGACATGCCGTCTTTTTTCATACATGATTCTTATCCAGGCGGTATTGGCATCAGTGAACGGATTTACGATTTATGGCGGCCGTTGCTCGACAAAGCCCAGCAACACATCTCAGAGTGTCCGTGTCTTGATGGATGTCCGTCGTGCATTGGTGCACAGGACGCAGCAATCAGCATGAAAGGCCATGTCATTCGGCTATTGGATGAGCTTCGCAAAGAGGGGTGAAGAAAGATGTCGTTTGAAAATAAACTTCTCCAGATGAAAGGCATGCTAAAAAAACAGCCTGCTAAAAAGCAGCGGCCAAAAGCAGCAGAGCGGCCGCTGCATGAAGACAAATGGAACCAAATTGGATTGGAAATCGTCGAAAACAAGTATGGTTTTGTATTTCGAAAGAAAATCACTTATCCATTGGATACTCGGCATGGCACGGTGAGCTTAAATGAACTTGATCCTGTACTAAGGGCTTGGGAGAATACGGACTTCGAGCATCCATTCAAGCTAAAGGAGCAGGATCCATTGGTTTTTTTCGATACCGAAACGACAGGTCTCAGCGGAACCGGTGCCTACATTTTTTTGATTGGTTTGTTAGTGAAGCGCAGTGACCATTTTGAAATGATGCAATACATTATGCCGGACCCTTCCCATGAGGCGGCATTTTTGTATGAAACGGGATTATGGAAAACCGATGACCCAATTATATTCTCGTATAATGGCAAAAGCTTCGACTGGCCGCAGTTGACTTCACGCTGGACCATGCACCGCCAGATTCTCCCGAATTTGCCGGTGCCCCGCCAAATTGATTTGTTTCACGGCACTAAGCGAATTTGGAAAAACGAACTGGCCCGGATGAAACTAAGCACCATCGAGGAAGAGAAGCTTGGATTTGTGCGGCAGGGAGATGTGCCCGGCTACTTGATTCCAGCCATTTATCTTGATGCAGTGAAGAGCGGTTTTCCAGACGGTTTAGCAAAAGTTCTTTATCATAACGAACTAGACATTTTATCGCTCGTGTCCCTGTACGTGTTGTCATCTAATTTGCTGATGGAAGACATGGAGTCTGAAACGAGCGGCGCCTATACGAATATCGGCAAATGGTATGCAGACCTGAAACAGTTTGATCAAAGTGCCGCATACCTTGAGCATGTGACAGTTGAACGAGGCGCTTCTTCTGCATTGGCCCGTTATTTATTGGCTATCCAGAAAAAAAGGATAGGCCAACACGAAGAAGCTCTAAAATTATTCAAGGAAGCGGCACCTCATTTGAGGGGCAGTATTGAAGTGGAAGCATGGATACACGCTTCCAAATTGTATGAGCATCAATTGCGCGATCTAGATCAAGCTGCCATCATGGCCGGTTTTGCAAAAGAAGCTAGTGAGCATACAAAGGTTCGTCATTCGCTTGTTGCGGATATACACAAAAGACTAGCTCGGTTGGAAGAGAAAAAGCGAAAAAAACATCCGGAACTTGAATAGAACTAAACACGGAAAATCCACCTTATGCTATACTTGGCCTAAGGTAGTTTTTTATGGAAGGACGATTGGAATGGATAATAAATTTACATCAAAAGATATATTAGAAAAAGATTTTAAAACAGCGATGCGTGGATACAACCAGGATGAAGTAGATCATTTCTTAGATGAAATTATCCAGGATTATGAGGCATTCTCAAAACGGATTGAACAGCTCCAAAACGAAAATAAACGCTTGCGTATGGAATTGGAAGAAACTCCAAAAAAACAAGCTACACCGGCGCCAGGCACAACCAATTTTGATATTTTGCGCCGCTTGTCCCATTTAGAGAATCACGTATTCGGCAATAAGCTGGATAATAACTAAACGATTGTTTTATTGGGCTGAATAGCGTATACTTATAAAGCCATTTGAAATTCTGGCAATCGCTCCGGCTTTTTGCTGGAGAGGAAAGTCCATGCTCGCACGGTTCTGAGATGACCGTAGTGATCGCGCTCAGTGAAACAATAAGCTGAGGCAGCTAGTAATAGCTGACGGCGGGTAGAACGCCTAAGTCTTTGGATATGGCCGAAATACCCTGAAGGTGCCACAGTGACGGAGCTGTATAAGAAATTATGCAGGTGGAACGAGGTAAACCCCGTGAGCGAGAAACCCAAATTATGGTAGGGGCACTTTTCTGAAGGAAATGAACTGATGAAGAGGCAGGCGCAAGTTTGCAGATAGATGGTTGCTGTCCACTAGTACGAGGTGCAAACCGTTTGAGTACGTGGAAACAAAACATGGCTTATAGAATTTCACATGGTCTTAAAATGCTTATCAAAGGCTCCCCTTTTGGGGGAGCTTTTCTTCATATTATGAGACGAACTTTTTAGCAGGTCCTTTTAAACTCTATTAATTTAACTGAATGCCTGTATTGAGATATGATGTAATTAGTTATTAACTTATTCTATAATCGCTTCGGCCAACCCGTTGACGCGCCGGCGCTAAGTAATTGTTTAAGTAAGAAGTGAGAAGTCATTTGATAATCAGATTTTATAGAAGATGGCATAAGGCGATAAAGTGAAATAGCGACGAAACTTGCGCATTGATATAGAAGTGGGAGTTTTTAGAAGCTAAATGTCCTATAATCTATTGTTTAATCAACATGATGGATAATTTTCATTTGTTATACTACCAGCATAACCCTTAGAAGAAAGAGCAGAAGGCGGCGACTCCTGCGGAAAAACGGAGTGATGAGACCCCGCAGGAGCTTGCGACGAGGAGGCTTAGCGCTTCGTCCGCGGAAAGCGTCCGCCTGGCGCGATTTCTTCATAGGTGCTTTTATTAAAATTGATAAAAAAACACAGAAATCTGAAATAGTGAACAACTGGAAAGGGAGTCGTTATGACAACATTTAAATTGCTCGCAACAGCTGCTATGGGCTTAGAGTCCATTGTAGCCAACGAAGTAAAGGAATTAGGATATGAAACCGAAACAGAAAACGGCAAAGTATTTTTCGAAGGAAATGAACGGGATATCGCCAAGACCAACTTATGGCTGCGGACAGCTGATCGCGTCAAGATCATTGCCGGTGAATTCAATGCATATACCTTTGATGAATTGTTCGAACGCACAAAAGAAATCGAATGGGAGAAATTCCTGCCGGTGGATGCTGAATTCCCTGTACAGGGAAAATCGGTTAAATCGACTTTGCACAGTGTCCCCAACTGCCAGTCAATCGTAAAGAAAGCGATTGTCGAACGTTTGAAGAAAGCTTATCACCGCAATTCGTTTTTAGATGAAACAGGGCCACGCTTTAAAATTGAAGTGTCAATCTTGAAAGATAAAGTCCAATTGTCCATAGATACAAGCGGAGCGGGCTTGCATAAACGCGGTTACCGTTTGGATCAGGGTGAAGCACCATTAAAAGAAACCTTAGCTGCGGCTCTCGTGAAATTATCAAGATGGACGCCAGACCGTCCATTCGTAGATCCGTTTTGCGGTTCGGGGACAATTGTTATTGAGGCAGCAATGATTGGACAAAATCTTGCACCGGGTTATAATCGTGAATTCGATAGCGAAAAATGGCCATGGATCGGACAGGCTATTTGGGATGAAGTCCGCGAAGAAGCGGAGGAACTGGCGAATTATGACCAGCCTCTCAATATTCTGGGAACGGACATCGACCACCGGATGCTTAAAGTTGCAGAGGAGAATGCCCGCGAAGCTGGTTTCGCCGATCTGATTCAGTTCGAGCAGCGGCAGGTAAAGGACTTTGTCGCCACGGAAGAAAACGGCGTTGTGGTAGGCAACCCGCCATACGGAGAGCGTATCGGCGAAATCGAAATCATTGAAGAAATGATTGCGGATATGGGACGTGTGTTTTCTAAACATCCAACATGGTCCGTTTACATGCTGTCATCCATGGGGCGTTTTGAAACACTTTATGGTCAGCCAGCTACCAAAAAACGTAAATTATTCAACGGGTTCATCCGTACAGATCTTTTCCAATTCTGGGGAGAACGTTCTAAAAAATAAATGAGACGAAACGGGAGGGCAGCAGCTCTTCCGTTTCTCTGTGAGGAGAGTTTATGAGACAACCACTACCATTTCCTTTAACGAAGGATAAAACTTTCTTTGAATCACTCAATGACTGGATCGGCGATGTATTTTATGATGAGTTGCCTGAAAAAGGCTATGATTTGCGCGACGAACAAATTTTCATGTCTTTTCAAATCGAACAGTCTTTAAAAGAAAAAGCAGTGCTATTTGCAGAAGCCGGAGTAGGTACGGGCAAAACGATGGCTTATTTGCTTCCGGCCATCGCTTATGCGCGCTATACTGGAAAACCAGCGCTTATTTCATGCGCGGATGAAACCCTTATCGAACAATTGGTTAAGAAAGGCGGAGATGTTGACCGCCTGAACGATCTGTTCGATTTAAATTTGGATGTTCGTTTGGCAAAATCCCGTGATCAGTATTTGTGTCTCCAGCGGCTGGAAGGCGCTAAAAAACGCAGCGATGCTGATTTCCTGGATGATATTGAATACAGCTTGCCGGAATTCGTCAACAAAACTTATTCGATGCAAAACACTTACCCATATGGTGAGCGCTCAAGCTATCCAGATGTTACAGATGAAGAATGGCAGCAGGTCAACTATCATCCAATTCAGAATTGCAATGCGTGCGATATGCGCAATAAATGCGGCCAGACGATTCACCGAAACCATTACCGACAGGCGACTGATTTAGTTATCTGCTCGCATGATTTCCTAATGGAACATATTTGGACAAAAGAAACACGGAAACGTGAAGGGCAGAGCCCTTTACTTCCCGAGTTCTCTCAAATTGTTCTGGATGAAGGTCATTTATTGGAGTTCGCAGCACAGCGTGCATTAACTTATGAAGTGCAGGAAAGCACGCTGCAAGATGTTACAGAAAGCATTCTTTCTGATGGCATGCGCGAGAAAACATTAAACATGATCGAGCAGACAATTGACCTTCACAACGATTTTTTCCGTCTACTGCGCATTCATACGGTTAAAAGTGATGAAGACCGCAAAGCGATTACGAAAGATCCTGAATTGGTCAATGTCGGTAAAATGTTGGTTCGCCACATCGATTTGATGATGGAAGAGTTTGTCTTTGAAGGTGAATTGTTCACCATTCCTGAATATGAACTGCGCCTTGCAGAAGAATATTTTGAACAATATACCTTCTCAATGCGGCTGTTCGTAGAAGAAGGCGACGCTGTAACGTGGTTGGAAATAAAAGATGAGATTGAGACATTGGTCATTATGCCGCGTTTAGTTACTGATATTTTAGATGAAAAGTTATTTGACGGAAAAATCCCGATTATTTTTTCTTCAGCCACTTTGTCGATTCAAAAAGATTTTACTTACCTATCAGACAGTCTGGGTATCGATAAGTACCAGTCATTTTCTGTACCATCGCCATTCGATTATGAGGATGTCATGAAAATTTATAAGCATCCGCTCGAACAGCAGCAAAAATTCGAACGCGTGTATGATTTATTCAGCACAGGCGATCAGTCTTTGGTGTTGTTCACTTCGAAGATGGAAATGGACAATTTTAAGAAATCATTGCCGTTGGAACATCAATACACAATCGAATTTGAGGGAGACCGTGAACTGTCGACAGTGGTCAAGGAATTCCAGGAAGGCAAATTCCAAATTTTATGTTCGTATCACCTTTGGGAAGGACTGGATCTGCCAGGCGAAGCTTTGACAAAAGTCATCATCGTAGATTTGCCATTTCCTCCAAAGGATCCAGTTTTTGATGCTAAACGCAAATTCAGCAACAACCCACTGGAAGAAATCGATTTGCCGTTTATGCAGCTGCGTATCCAGCAGGGCATCGGCCGCTTGATCCGTACTTCGAATGATTATGGGGAAATTCATCTATTGCTGAATGAAGACGAGTTGCGTGTAGAGCATCTTTGGGAAACGATTCTTCCTGTGCCTGCTGAAAACTTTTAATTTTCGGTTTCGCTTATGATACAATAGTCTCATCAACCATTGGAGGGATTTTTGTGTCACTCGAAAAGCGATTTACCGAACATTTCAATAAAATCAAAGGCTACGAAGAAGCAATCGCTTTACTGTATTGGGATCTGCGAACAGGCGCCCCGAAAAAAGGAACGGAACTTCGTTCTGAAAGCATCGGTACTTTATCTGCAGAAGTCTTCAATTTATCAACGTCGGACGAGTTCGGTGAATTGCTGTCTTCATTGGAAGCAGATCAAGCCACATTGGATCCATATATTCGACGCTCAGTGGAAGAAGCGCGGAAAGAATACGATTTGAGCAAAAAAGTCCCGCCTGAGGATTACAAAAAATTTGTCATCTTGCAATCCAAAGCGGAATCTGTTTGGGAAACCGCAAAGGAGAAGTCGGACTTCTCGATTTTCCTTCCTTATTTGGAAGACTTGGTCAGCACGACGAAAAAAATGATTGGTTACTGGGGCGAGAAAAACGGCAGCCCTTACAATACCTTGCTCGATCAATATGAACCTGGCATGACTACTGAAATTTTGGATGAAGTGTTTGGTAAATTGCGTGAACGCATTGTGCCGCTGGTACAAAAAATTGCGGCTTCACCGAACAAACCGGAAACAGCCTTTTTGTATGAGCATTTCCCTAAACAGGCTCAGCAAGAATTTAGCCGTCAGATGCTGGAACAGCTGGGCTACGATTTCGAAGCAGGCAGGCTGGATGAAACGGTTCATCCATTTATGATTTCGGTTAACCGCAAGGACATTCGCGTGACGACCAAATACGACGAAAGCGATTTTCGAACGGCGGTTTTCGGCACCATCCACGAAGGCGGCCATGCTATGTATGAACAGAATTTGGGAGAAGTGTTGGCAGGTTTACCGATCGAAACTGGTGCTTCTATGGGAATCCATGAATCCCAGTCCTTGTTCTGCGAGAACTTTATCGGCCGCAATGAACATTTTTGGCAGCAAAATTTCAATTTGCTGAAGGAATATGCGCCTAAGCAGTTTGCCGATGTCGAGTTGCTGGATTACGTACGGGCAATCAACGAATCCAAACCATCGTTGATTCGCATTGAAGCAGATGAACTTTCGTATGCCCTTCATATCATGGTGCGTTACGAACTTGAAAAAGGGCTGTTCGATGGGGACATTCAAGTCAGCGATCTGCCGGAACTATGGAACGCCAAATATGAAGAATATTTGGGTGTGCATCCTTCAAATGATGCAGAAGGCGTCTTACAGGACGTCCACTGGGCAGGCGCAAGCTTTGGTTATTTCCCATCTTATGCACTGGGGTATATGTATGCAGCTCAGTTCAAAGATGCGATGCTAAAAGATTTGCCGAACTTCGATGACTTATTGGCGGCGCAGGACATCAAACCGATCCGCGAATGGTTGAACAAAAACATCCATCACCATGGGGCGTTCAAAAAACCACTTGATATCTTAAAGGAAGTTACTGGAGAAGGACTGAACCCAGATCATTTAGCGGAGTACCTGGAAGAGAAATATTCAAAAATTTATCAATTGGATAAATGATAACTAGCCACCGTGAAACTTCGCGGTGGCTATTGTTTTTTTTAGGACAAATAGCGAATAGTTTGATTATAATAAGAGCGGAGGCGATAAACGATGTTAAAATCATTCAGTTTGGAAGGCAAGACAGCCATCGTGACAGGGGCTGGAAAAGGAATCGGCAAAGCGATTGCCATAGCCCTTGCAGAAGCAGGAGCCAATGTCATGCTGGTGGCACGCACCGAGTCTGATTTACAGCAGACCAAAGAAGAAATTGGCAACAACCGCACTTTTTATGCAATTGCAGACATTACGAAACGCAGCGACATCGAGGCCGCAGTGGCGAAAACCATACAGCAATTCGGTGCGCTGGATATTCTGGTCAATAATGCAGGGATGAATATCCGCTCTTCTTTG
This sequence comes from Planococcus sp. (in: firmicutes), assembly GCA_030147225.1. Taxonomy (GTDB): domain Bacteria; phylum Bacillota; class Bacilli; order Bacillales_A; family Planococcaceae; genus Planococcus. The sequence goes on from JASLAI010000204.1 coordinate 10,528, forward strand.
TCGGATGCGACGGATGCGGAATGGCACCAGATTATGGATACCAATGCTCAAAGTGTTTTCATGTTCTCGCAGGAAGCTGTCAAAAAAATGGAAAGCGGCAGTTCCATTATCAACATCAGTTCTGTAGGAGGCGAACGTGCTTTGAAGACTGGTGTCGTTTACGCTGCATCTAAAGCTGCCATTATCCAGATGACCAAGGTCATGGCGATGGAGTGGGGACCGAAGAACATCCGGGTCAATGCCATCGGACCTTGGTATTTTAAGACGCCTTTAACGGAAAAAATATTGAATGATCCAGAATACCTGAATTCCATATTGGCGGTGACGCCGATGAAGCGGGTCGGTGAATTGCCGGAAGTGGCTTCGCCAGTCGTATTTTTAGCGTCAGACGCTGCTAGTTATATTACCGGTCAGACCTTATTCGTCGACGGTGGCATGTCGATCCATGGATTTTCCTAAGAAATACAACATCCTTTCCGATTTCGGGAAGGATGTTTTTCGTTCTCACCTAAAAATGATATGATAGAGAGCAGTAAGCGGAGAAGGAGATTTCTAAATGACAGTTCTTGACCATAAAAAAGAATTACTTGAAACGGCACATCTTTACCGGATCTTCAAAGACAACGAAGATACCGAGAGGGAAGCAAAAGCACATTTATTTGCAAAGAAAATCCTGAAAAATAATTTCATCATCGGCTTTGCCGGACATTTCTCATCAGGCAAGTCGTCCATGATCAATGCGCTCACAGGGGAGACTTTATTGCCATCAAGTCCGATTCCGACAAGCGCCAATATCGTCAATGTCCAAAAAGCGGATAAGGATTTCGCAATCGTCAATATGCGAAACGAGAAGCCAGTCTACTTTCCTGAGAATTACGATTTCGATGCTGTAAAAGAATTCTGCAAAAATGGAGATGTTACGCAGATCGATATCGGCCACCAGGCTTCAGTCTTGCCCAAAGGCATCACGGTCATGGATACGCCCGGCGTCGATTCTACCGATGACGCTCACCGCATGTCGACAGAATCGGCACTCCATGTGGCGGATATGGTTTTTTACGTTATGGATTATAACCACGTCCAATCCGAATTGAATTTCAATTTCACCAAAGAACTGCAGAAATACACCGAGCTGTATTTGATTGTCAATCAAATTGATAAGCACCAAAGCAGCGAGATGAGCTTTGCGGATTTTCAGCAAACAGTGCATGATTCATTTGCGGCATGGGGAGTGGTTCCAAAAGGAATCTTCTTCACGTCTTTAAAAGATTTCGACTTTCCAGGCAATAACTTTGAACAGGTCAAAGAACTGGTGTCTTCAACGATGCAGAATTGGAAAGGCCATATCGGCGAAGCTTCGGATTCAGCGTTGAATCAATTAAAAGACGAACACATCAAGTTTTTGGAAGATGAAAAAGCAGAGCGCCTGCAGGCTTTTTCAGATATTCTCGATCCTGCCGAGTGGGAAAACCGCGAAGACTTGAAAAGAGAAAATGCGCTGGTTTCACGGAGAATGTCCGTACAGGATTTCGAAAACTGGCAGTCAAAGTTCGAGAAGAGCCGCAAAGAGCTCTTGGAAAACTCGAATATCATGCCCTATGAACTGCGCAGTGCATTGACCAGCTATTTGGAGTCCATTCAGCCAAATTTCAAAGTGGGCATGCTGTTCAGCGGCAAAAAGACAGAAGAAGAACGGCAGAGAAGAAAGCAGGAAGTGGATGAGCGGCTTGAGACGACAGTGTCTTCCCAAATCACCAATCATCTGAAAAAGTTAATGAAATCTTCATTAAAAGATGCCGGACTACTTACCGACAGCGAATCACTAGCTATTGATGATTTGGTATTCGAAGTTCCATTCTCAGTTGTTGAAGAACAGGTTCCGACAGGTGCATCTGCGACCGGGGATGCGGTATTAAATTTTGCCAATAGCATCTCAACCGCAGTGCAGCGATGGTTTATCCGTGAAACAGATGGATGGAAAATGGCTCAGGAAGAAAAGTTTGAAGGCTTGTCGGACGATGCCAGTACAGAAATTGACATGAAAGCACAAACCTTGTCTCAAAAAGTGCTTGCTATCGAAACACTTGAAGAAATGGACAGCAAAATCGATAAAGTCAAAAAATCCTATTCAGCCATGCTGCCAAAGCAAAAAACGGCAGCTGAAGAAAAAGTAGATCAATGGCTGGAAGAATTTGAAGTATCCATTGAAGAAATGACGGAATTCGATCCGGCAATGCTTGAGAAAAAGGAACAGCAAGAGGCAGAACCGGAGCAGCAGGCTGAAGCATTTGAAGTGGCAGTGTTTGATGAAATGGCAGTGCTTGAGCGCGCCAACCGCACGGCAGAAGTGATTAATCCAATTAAAGGCTTTGCCGAAACTGCGGCTTACCTGAAACGAAAAGCGGGCCGTTTGGAAGGACAAGAATTCACAATTGCTTTATTCGGTGCTTTCAGTGCAGGGAAATCATCATTTTCAAATGCGTTAATGGGAGAAACGGTTTTGCCGGTATCACCGAATCCGACGACGGCAACCATCAACCGGATCCGTCCCGTCACAGAAAAGCACCCGCATGAAACGGCGGATGTGCGCTTAAAGACAAGCGCTCAGATGACAGAGGATGTCAAAAACTCATTTCATGTACTGGGTATTGAAGTCACTACACTCGAAGATGCCTATGCTAAATCACTGAAGTTGCCGGAAGATACGCCAACTGAGCAGCAGGTCCATAAATCGTTTATCACCGCATTCAATAAAGGCTATCCGGTGTTCAAGGACCGTCTCGGTGAAACCATTCGGACCGATCGCGAGGAATTCGGACTGTATGTAGCAAAAGAAGAGAAAAGTTGTTTTGTCGACGAAATCGACTTCTACTATGATTGCGAACTGACGCGCAACGGTGTAACGCTTGTTGACACACCAGGAGCGGACTCGATTAATGCACGGCACACCAACGTTGCGTTTGAATACATCCGCAATGCCGACGCAATTTTGTTTATCACTTATTATAATCATGCTTTTGCGAGAGCTGATCGGGAATTTCTCATCCAGCTTGGACGAGTCAAGGATGCCTTTGAAATGGATAAAATGTTCTTTGTTGTCAATGCCATCGATTTGGCCAATGATGAACAGGAAAAAGACGCAGTCGTCACATATGTGAAAGACGAGCTGCAGCGTTTTGGCATCCGTTTCCCTCGATTATTTGGTGTTTCAAGTCTTTTGGCGCTGCGTGACCGGGAACATTCGGGAATGCCCGTGTTCGAAGAAGCGTTTCAGCATTTCCTGAAAGAAGAGCTGAAAGGCATGGCTGTACAATCATTAGCGGAAGAAGAACAAAAAGCGGTGGACCGTTTCCGAAATCTGATCGAACATACTGAAAAGAACTTGTTGCGAAAAGACGAAAGGCTGGAAGAACTCAAGCATCTTGAGAAGCAATTGCGCATACTGTTCGGTGCATCAATCGCGAAGCTGTTGGAGCGGGAAGCATTGCAAGAACTGGGCGAATTGCTGTATTATGTCAATCAGCGGGTATTCTACCGCTTTAACGACTTCTTCAAAGAAGCGTTCAATCCCTCGGTCTTTTCAAACAAATCAGCACAGCAAGCGCTGGATATTGCTTTACAGGATATGAATGAAATGACCGGCTTTGATTTTCAGCAGGAACTGCGTGTCACTAATTTCCGTCTTGCGCAATTTATTGAAAAGAAGTTGGAATCTCGTTTTAAAGAAGATGCAGCTAAGCTGAAAGAATTAAATCCGGATTTCTCGTTTACACCATACGAGGTTCAGGAAGCGGGTTCTTTAGAAATCACCAAACCATTCACAGACGCTGATTATTCATCAGTCAAATCGTATTACAAGAACAACAAGAGTTTTTTTGAGAAAAATGAAAAAGAAAAACTGCGGGATGCGCTGCAGTCCATGATGGAGCCGGATGCTTTACGCTATCTGGATAAAGAGAAAAAAGAGCTGGCGAACTGGGCAGAATTTTGGATTGAACAGGAAGCGGAAGGCTTGCGGCAGCATGTACTTCGCCAGGCGGTCGATCAG
>JASLAI010000216.1 GCA_030147225.1 Planococcus sp. (in: firmicutes)
TTTGAGGTCATAAAATCTATCTGGATGTACACCAGTACACCTGCTACCCTGTTCATTACGCTGTCGATGTTCCTTTTTGCAGGATTCGCCGTTCTGGCGATGGGCTTGATCGCAAATGGAGAGAATCACCATATTTTAGTGCGCAAGGAACTTGAATTCTATTCGAATCAGGATCCTATGACGCAACTGCCGAATATGCGTTTTTTTAGGAATAAGGCACAAACCTTGCTATCGCAGTATGTTCCAGTTGCGGTCGTCATGCTCGATGTGGATTATTTCAAGACTTACAATGATACTCACGGACATCAAAAAGGAGATGCTGTGCTTCGCTCGATCGGTCAGCTGCTCCGAGATCATACTAGGAAAAAAGATTATGTAGCACGGTATGGGGGAGAGGAATTTATCTTTTGCATCACGGACCCTTTTGATGACCAGGAAGCTTTGCAGATTGTCGAGAAAGTCCGGCACCAGATTGAACAACACCATTTTGAAGGCGAAGAGCTGCAGCCTGAAGGCAAGCTGACCGTATCAATGGGTATTAGCCTCCATTCATCCAACAAAACTTTGGATCAGCTTATTGACGAAGCGGATCAGGCACTCTACCAATCGAAGCGGAATGGAAGAAATCGGTTTACTGCTTTTGCAGCCGAAGAAAAAACCGAAACCATTGATGTATAAAGTGAAAAAACAATTCCTGTTAGACAGCTGCTTATTCCGTTAGAGCAGCTGTCTTTTTTTATTGTCTTCAAGAGTCATACATATCTGGCTCTTGAATCGGGTAGAAGAAGTTAAAGAGAATATAGGAAAAATAAGTTTACTAACAGTTTAAAGTAAGGTGGGAGGGGATCAAGGTGGACCACAATCTGAACTCAGAAGTGGCGGGGATGGAAGCGATAATGGTAGTTTTTCTTTTTTTGGCATTTCTCATCTATCCCTTAGCTGCCGCCTTGACGAGCTTGCACTATCGAGCATGGCCGGTGCATCGCTGTTTTTTATGGAGCCTTGGCATTTTATCGATCGCTTTCGTCTTCACGGGTCCGTTAGCAGATTTAGCGCAGAAAAGTTTTGTTGGCCATATGTGGACGCATTTGCTTTTGGGTATGCTGGCACCACTATTGCTGCTTCTATCAATGCCTATGACATTGTTATTGAGATCATTGCCTATTGCGTTGGCCAGAAAACTGTCTGTCATTTTAAAAAGCAGACCTTTTCAACTGTTGAGTCATCCTGTCACGGCCTTGTTCCTGAATAGCGGTGGATTGTATGTGCTGTATTTGACCAATGCATTTCAATGGATGCATGAATCCATAATGGCATATATCCTTATCCATCTGCATGTATTTTTAGCAGGCTATTTGTTTACCGCTTCCATTATTTATATTGATGTGGCAGCGCATCGGCTAAGCTACCTGTTTCGGTCAATTGTTCTTATCGCATCGCTCGCTGCACACAAAATTCTATCGAAATCTATCTATGCCAATCCGCCGGCAGGCATTTCACAGGAACAGGCCGAAGCAGGAGGCAAGTTGATGTATTACGGCGGTGATTTCGTCGAACTGGCAATCATTTTCATCCTTTGCTGGCAATGGTACAAAGCGACTGCTCCTCGTAAAACAGAGTTGATTGAAGAAGTTTGAAAAGGAAATCAATAGTCGAAACCAAGCGCTTTGGAATGCAATACGAGTCGCCTGTAAATTAAAGAAAGCCGCTTCTTATGCTCGTCGAATCTACATGGCCGTTTCCGCTTTTCTTAGTGTCCAGCTTCAGCAGCCAGATTCTAGGGTCATAAGCCATACTGACTGTGCGGCAAAGAACGCCGCTTCGTCACTACGTCTTATGCTCGTCGAATCTACATGGCTGCTTCCGCTTTTCTTCGGCAAAAGCTTTGGGTTTGGGTTAAACTAGATACAGGTGTTTAAATACGAACAATCTGCTATCTTACATAAAGTCTAAAAAGTTTGAGCATCACCATCATTAGGAGGCAATTCATGAATAGTTTTATTGTTATGCAAGGAGAGACTTATCAAGAAGAACATAGTGCGGGGGTCCTTTGGACACCGCAGATAGATAAATCAGGCATGGTTCCGCATTCTTGGAATCGGATGCAAGAGTTGAAGAAGGGCGATATAGTTTTTCATTATGTAAAAGGGCTGCTGGTGGCAATCAGTCGGGTGAGAGAAGGTTGCTATAAAGGCAACAAACCGAAAAATCAGGGCGAACAAGGGGAAGAAGCTTTTATCGCGCGTAGCGCCTACCGGGAACTTGAGCATCCATTATCAATCAAAGAATATTTTCAGGAAATCCAGCCTTTATTGCCCGTAAAATATTCAGCTTTTCAAGAAGACGCGAGTGGCAATTCAGGCTACCTGTATCCTTGTAATGAAGAGCTCGCGATGAAATTACTGGAACTGATCAGTTCATTAAACATCTTTACATTAGAGGTGGAACAGCTGGAACTTGCCATGGAAGTGGTCAAAAAAACCGAACATAATCCGCTGCTCGGATTGATTGCTGAAGCTGAACTGGAAATCAAAACAAAAATGCGCAGAGGCAAAGAGCAGTTTCGTGAAAGCTTACTGCCACTCTGGAATGGAGAATGCCCGCTTTGCGGCATAGCAATCGAAGACGTCTTAAAGGCGACCCACGCTAAACCCTGGAAAGACAGTTCGGATGCTGAGCGATTGGATCCTTTTAATGGCGTCCTGCTTTGCGCCAATCATTCAGCGATGTATTCGGCAGGATTGATTGCTTTTACTGGCGGCGGAAGACTGCACATCTCAAGCCGCATACCGGAAGAACAGTATTCACTATACGGTTTGCGAAAAAGCTTGAAGGTGCCGGTATCATTAGAGCATGCTTCTTATTTAAGGTGGCACAAGCGCATCGTTTTCGCAGAACCGAGAAAAGTGAAACTGCTGACCAACCAGGAATAAAAGATGAGAAGTGTGTCTTATGGCACACGAAATATGCTACACTGAAAACAAGTGAATAATCATGCAGAAAAAAGGTGCTGACTTATCAGCATAACAGGGAACCCGGTTAGATTCCGGGGCTGTTTCCGCAACTGTAAGTGCGTATGAAATAAGAGAATGCCACTGTCCGAGTGACCAACATCATTTGAACGGGAAGGTTCTTAGAGTAAGCCGATGCACAAGCCAGGAGACCTACCTTTTTTTGAACGTATTTTTACTCTTCGGAAGATAAGGGGATCATACGGCAACATCTCTATTTTTGACTGCTGAAGTATGTCTCTGGATAGGTATGGCGCCGCCCTCTTTTGAGGGCGGCTTTTTGCTGTTTGCCGGAGCGTTCATTGCGGTGATTTTCATCAGTAAAGATGCGAGGTGAATAGATGAAAAAAGACATGCGTTATCTCTGTTATCCGTTCATGCGTGAATCAGCTTCGACTGTCGACTTTGAAATCAGGACAGATTCACTGACTACCCGCATCGGCGAAGCACTGGCGCTGACAACGGAAGTTGAAGCAGTTCAACAGGATCTCCAAATTCTTCAACCGATGGCCTATCATCTGAATGGTTCTGTCCGCGGGAAATTGGCTATTGAGGAAGAGGATTTACATCAACTAAGTAGCATGTATGATTATTATGTAAACTTCACTAAGGATCAAATTGGTAATTTTGTATTGCCGCAAGGAACACAGGGAGCTTGTGCACTGCATATCTGCCGCAGTGAGGCCAAAAAATCAGTGCGGGCATTACACAAAGTGAGTTTGGAACGCGACGTACCGGAAATCCTATTTGATTATGCCCACCTTTTAGCGAATGTGCTATTTACAATGGCGGTTTATGTCAATCAGCATCATGGTGTGGAAGAAATACCATTTGTCAGCAAGTCCTATCCAACTAGACCTAAAAAGAAAGAAGTGGCCAACGACTAATGAAAATAACTTTATTTAAGTATCTATCCATCGGAGCACTTGCATTAACTCTTGGAGCATGCCAATCTGAAACAACTGAGCCAACTGAAACAGATTCTCCTGAAACAGCGACTGAATCTGAAGAACAGGCTAGCTATGCCGTAACAGATGACTTGGACAAGGAACTGACGTTTGAAGAAGTACCCGCTACTGTGGTGTCATTGATTCCGAGTAATACAGAAATTTTATACGCCATTGGAGCTGGTGATAAACTCGTTGGCGCTACTGATTACGATAATTATCCAGCAGAAGCAACTGAAGTGGAACGTGTTTCCGATTCCGTAACCTTTAATGCGGAGCGCATCATTGAAATGGAGCCCGATGTTGTCATCGGTTATTCTACAGGCGCACCTACCGGTTATGAGGATTTAGAAGCAGCAGGTATCCAGGTATTTGTTATCGAGTCAGCGGAATCTTTTGAAGATGTTTATGGTGATATCGAGCAAATCTCTACTGTAATGGGCCTTGAAGATAAGGGTGAAGAGTTGATTGCGTCTATTCAAGAGCAGATCGAAGGCGTCCAAGAAAAAGTAGAGTCGACGGAAGAGAAGAAGCAAATGTATTTGGAAATCAGCCCATCACCGGAAATCTACACCACCGGACAGAATACGTTCCAGCAGGAAATTTTGAACCACGCCCATGTTGAGAATCTGTTTGGAGACATGGAGGGATGGCCGCAGATTTCTGAAGAAGAAGTCATTCAGCGGAACCCAGGAATCATTGCGACCACTGTTTCGTATGTCGAAAATCCAATTGATGAAATCAAAGCGCGTGAAGGTTGGAGCGATATTGAAGCAATTAAGAACGATGAGGTCTTTTTCCTGGATTCTGATATCACGTCACGTCCTGGACCGAGAATCGGCGAAGCTGTCGAATTAGTGGCAAAAACCGTCTATCCGGAAGCATTTGAATAACAACTGCAAAACCCGCGGCTTCCTTGAAGCCGCAGGTTTTTTCCTTTATGAGCAATTGGCTATTGCTTATGTTCTTCCAAAACGTTTTGATCAATTCCAAACTCTTCTTTCAGAACTTTACTTTTCTCTGCGGGAGACAAGTCGGTTCTTTTCTTTTCCCCATTTTCAGAGCGCGTCAATTGACTGCCGGATAAAGTGATTCGCCCGTTGGGTGTGGCACGTGTCACCAAATCCTCGTGAGTAAAAGGGGAATCTTTGGAAACTTGATTAAAGATACAGCCTTCGTGGAAATCAGCCAGTTGTTTCTCTTCAGTCGAAAATCTGTATAGCACCTGTTCCTTATTGTCTTTTTCTCTGACTAAATCGTAAAACACTTCATCCGCTTTTTCTACTCGGTAAGTTCCGCTATGGTCTGTGTGGCGCTCGCCGCCAAGGGGAATCGGACTGATGGTCGAATCCCCAAAACCAGCATCTACGAGGTAAAGCGTGTCAAGCTCCACCAGAATAGCTGCATGCGTATCGGCTTTTGACCAAGTGCCATCGGGTTTTTGTACAGTAGCAGATATCAGTTTT
>JASLAI010000224.1 GCA_030147225.1 Planococcus sp. (in: firmicutes)
TATACCCTTCCTTTTCCAAGCCTGTAAAGCTAATTTCGAATACCGATTCGGGTATGGCGCTGCAATGGACTTCGATAAAAGCAGCGTTGCTCCGGCTGCTCCGGGAATGGATGAACTTGGCCAAGGCAGTTTTACCGGTACCGGCTTCTCCTTGGATAACAACCGGCACTTCCAACTGCGCCATTTTGATGGCTGTCTGGAGTGCACGTTTTGAGGAGGGGCTTTCCATGACGCAACCTTCAATATGAAGCTGCTGATTGCGTAAGTGAGTAAGCTCACTTTTAACTTTGGACATTTCCGTTTCCAGGTTTTCTAAATATTCCTTCATAACCATCAGCTGTGACATGTCGTAAGAATAACTGACGACAAATTCCACATCGCCATTGTCATTAAACAACGGGATACCGGTGATCAGGACTTTTCTTCCAGATGGCGTGTTCTGACGCAAAACGACTTTTTTCTTTTTCTTCAGCACCAGAGGCGTGATGGCAGGAGAGAAGATGCCCGCCGCTTCCAGATCATAGACGGATTTTCCGAGCAGTTCTTCGGCGCCGACACCATACTGCTCTCCACTGCGTGGAGAAACTTTGATGATGCGTCCTTCTCTAGTGGTGACAATAATATCTTCATCATAAGTATCTATAATTTCTTCATCGGTATTGGGAAGCAGAAATAAAGTATTCATTATCGACCGGCCTCCGTTATTCATTCTTGTATAGACTATACATTATTGAATAATCAATTTACAAGGAGGAATTATATTATTATCAAATATCTTCAATTTATTTCTGCTTTTAAAGCGGGATTGAGTAAAAAAATAATAAGATCGGAAATATGAGGTTTTTCATTCTTATAAGTTATAAAGTATTTTTATAAATACCTATGAACGAATGTATAGAAAAGAATATTTTAGTGGAAACAAAAAAAGACAAACTCTGTGTAAGAGTTTGTCTGAGCGAAATCAATAGCCAGTATTTATTTTGTATTGGTGAAGCCGCCATCGATGCGAATCACTTCACCATTGATGTAATTGGCTTTTGATGTTAGCAGGAAAGTGACTAGTTCAGCCACTTCTTCTGGTGTACCGAGCCGTTTTTGCGGAATACCGGATGTGGCATTTTCTTTCATCTCAGGATTGTCGCGGTAAAACGCTTCGACCATCGGTGTTTCGGTCGGACCTGGTGCGATGGAATTGACGCGCAAGCCGTCTTTGGCGTATTCCGCAACCATGCTTTTCGTCATGCCGACAATGCCATGTTTTGTAGCGGAATAGGTGACCACGGAATCCTGTCCAATGACGCCCGCACTAGAAGCCGTATTAACAATGGAGCCGCCGCCATTTTTCAGCATAGCTTCTGCCACATAGCGCATTCCGTATAAAGCACCAAGTAAGTTAATACCGACAATGCTTTCGATTTCGCTAATATCCGTATCCAAGAAGAATTTTCCGCTTCCTGAAATTCCGGCGTTGTTAAAGAAATAATCGATAGTGCCGAAATGTTCCAGTGTCTGATCTACGTAATTTTTTACTTCATCGGCTTTGGAGACATCCGCTTTGATGAAAATAGCATCAGGACCCAATTTTTTCACCATTTCTACGGTTTCGTTTCCGCCTTTTTCACTGATGTCGACAACGGTGATGTTCACGCCTTCTTCTGCTAATCGGACCGCAGTAGACTGGCCGAGGCCACTTCCGCCGCCTGTAATGATAGCTGTTTTTGTCATAAAAAATCGTCCTCCCATGTACTAGCTGAATTATATCTACTGTATTTATTTACCCAGATCGAAGGGAGTTAATCAGGTTGAAAATTGCGAAAAACGTTTAAGGAACCAGAAAAAGGGAATTGTAAGCAGTATAGTTATTTTACTTAAATCAGTTAATAATAGGAGGAAATAATAGTTATGGTAAACAATACAACAAACAACGAAGAAGCGATTCAAACGGTCAATGAGTTGATTAAAGACATTGAAGTCGCTATGTTCACGACCATTTCGACAGACAATAAAATCATCTCACGTCCGATGCAGACACAGGAAGTGGAGTTTGACGGAAAGTTGTGGTTCCTGACGATGAAAGATACGGAAAAGTATCAGGAAATCGCCAGCAACCCGAATGTCAATTTGGCGTATGCAGGGAAATCCTATGTCTCGATCAGCGGAACGGCTGAATTTATAGAAGATGAAGCGAAGAAAAAGGAATACTGGAATCCGATATTCGACAAAATGTTGGATACTAGCTATGACGACCCAAATGTCGTGCTAATCAAAGTCGATGCTGATTCAGCAGAGTACTGGGATTCAGGAAATACGACAAAATCAATCAAAACTTTCGTCAAAAAACTGACCAATAACGAAACAGAAAAAGATAAGAAAGAAATAAATGATACAGTGGACTTTAATTAAGTAGGAAGCTGACATAAAAAAGCTCGCAGACAGTTACTGGTCTGCGAGCTTTTTTTGGTTCAGGTACATCAATTAAATCACTTATGATTTAAACTGGCATTTTAATACGAATGAAAGTGAACCTGTTTGAAAGACGTGATCAAACAATAATTGAGGAGGTTGGTGTAACTTTATTTGTTTTAATGTGTCTACCTATTTATAAGGGGGGAGATTCTATTGGAAAAAAGGTTTCAACTGTTTTTATTCATAACTTTGTTTTTAGTTGGTGGATGTTCATCAGCAAACATTGGGAAAGTAGATGTATATGAAATGGAAAGCTTTTCGGTTCTTAAACAGGATTCATTAATTTCATATACAGATTCTGACGCTGTTGATGATTTTGTAAAAGGATTCGCCAAAGCTAAGTCAGAGCCAGGTGCAGCTGATATGGTGGACCCTGAATATCAAGTTGAATTTGGCGAAGAATCGTATTATTTATGGATAAGTGAAACACATGGAACAATAATGAATCTAAAGGATAGTCATACCATCTACACCCTTTCAAAAAAATCAGCGGAAACAATCTATGGAGTTTTAAAGTAACGGTGTTTCAATTAAGAAAAATCACAAAACGGAATTTGAAGTTGGTTTTTCTTGTTCATTACTGAAGTATGAGCAATTTTTTACAGTGAGATAATTTAAAGAACTTCTGTTTTTAGTCGGGATTCTGCTTCTGGCGAGATCCCGGCTTTTTTGATGGCGCTTTACAGCTTTAAAAATGTAAGCGGCCACAGAAAAAAACCAGCTGCTCTATGGCAGCCAGCTTCTTTTAAAATAGCTTTTATTCTACAGCAGTCAATTCTTTGGTTACAGTGCCATCCAATTTGACGGATTTAACTTCACCAAAGCCTTCAACCATATAATAGATATGGCCTTCTTCCATAAACTCCGGATTGGCTGCTACTGTCACTTCCACTGCATTTGTGAAAGTTTGGTAAGGCGTTTCGACAGTTGCATCGATATCAGTGATTTCTCGCGGTGCGGCATACATCGTATCGGTGTACCATGCTTGTCCAATCTTCACCGGATACTCGAGCTCAGTGTACGATTCAGAATAGGGTAAACCGAATGTATAGTGTCCATGAGTTTCGAACTCAACTGAGTCTGTCAATAACGATTCATCTTCCTGGTAGATGCTCCAAATATAGCCCATCTCCAAACCGTTGCGCGCAGGCACGTAATTATAGACATGGCGCTCGACTCCATACTCTGTATCGTAGACATATGTTTTCGTCTTATCTCTCAAATAGGACTGCTCGATCGTTGCATCGTTCTT
>JASLAI010000267.1 GCA_030147225.1 Planococcus sp. (in: firmicutes)
GCCCGTTCCGACATGAGCATCGCCAATATAGCTTAAGTGGGATACTTTGCTGTCGTTTCCGACTTCTGCTTTTTTCACTTCGACAAAGTTGCCGATTTTTACATCATTGCCTAAAACGGTTTGTGGACGAATGTGTGCAAATGGTCCCACAGCTGTATCTGTCCCGATGCTGCTGTCATGAATCTCTGAACTGCGGATTGCCGTACGGTCTCCGATGACACTATTGACAATATGGCTGTTTGAAGAAATAATGCAGTCTTCTCCAATTTTCGTATCGCCATCAATCGTAACGTTCGGATGAATGATCGTATCCGCTCCGATTTCCGCTTGTGCACTAATGTAAGCAGTCGCCGGATCGATGATCGAAACACCCGCTCTCATGTGCTTTTCAGCAATCCGTTTGCGCATAATGCTTTCAGCTTGGCTTAATGCCACCCGGTCATTTACACCGAGTGTTTCATCAAAGCTATCTGTTGCGTAGGCAGCAACGATCTCACCTTGTTTTTGTAGGATTTCAATAACATCAGGCAAATAGTATTCGCCTTGGACATTGTCATTTGATACCAATTTCAACGCTTCAAACAATGCTTCGTTGTCGAAACAGTAAGTGCCTGTATTGATTTCTTTCACCTGCTGTTCTTCAGGAGAAGCATCTTTTTGCTCAACAATCTTTTCCACGATTCCTGCACTGTTGCGAAGAATCCGTCCGTAACCTGTAGGATTTTCAGCAATCGCAGTCAGAATTGTCGCTTTAGCTTGAGTTTCAGCATGCTGATCAAGCAATGCCTGCATGGTTTCCGGCCGGATTAGCGGTGTATCTCCACACACAACCAAAGTTGTTCCAGACAATCCTTCAATCAATGAAGCTGTCTGCTGTACGGCGTGAGCCGTTCCTAATTGTTCTGCCTGCAGTGCATATTCACTTTTTTCACCCAATTGCTGCTGAACTTTTTCAGCACCATGGCCGACAACCGTGACAATCTTTTCGACACCAAGCTGTTCAACGTTGCCTGTTACATGCTCTACCATCGGCATGCCACAGACTGGATGAAGTACTTTATACAATTTCGACTTCATACGGGTACCTTGACCAGCTGCTAAAATTACTGCGTATGTATTTGTCATTTCCTTACCCCTCCACTCTCGATCTGATAAGAACCCTTTATTCCGATTCTCTTCATTCATTTATTCTATCATTTGATAGATCCAGTTTTAAGCTGGCTATGTCAACTAGAAAATTTCGCTTTTCCTTATTGACTATAGCGGAAAAACCCTGATTTTTCAAGGTTTCAAGGCATGACAATAACATGACAAAAAAGCCAAATAAAAAAAGAGCCTATTTAATATAGAAGGCTCCCCGATTCAGCTCCATTAAACACTGGCATTTTCCAATACCGATTCGTTTTCACTTTGCTCGTATGCAGTTAAGACAGCTTCCTGAAGTTTTGTCCGTGCACTTGAATTGATCGGATGTGCAATATCCCGAAATTCTCCATCCGGCGTTCTTTTGCTCGGCATCGCAACAAACAAACCTTCATTCCCGTCGATCACCCGAATATCATGGATAACAAATTCATTGTCCAACGTGATGGAAGCGATTGCTCTCATTCTTCCATCCGTTTGTACACGTCGCAATCTCACATCTGTTACTTCCATTCTCTCATCACCCCTTCTCTCAGCTGCTATTTTTAAACCCTAATTATGGGTATTCGCTATAAAGGATTAATCTCCTTCATGAATTACAAAACTTATTAGAAAATTTGATTAATACTCTAAAAAAGGTAATATGAAGCACTGACTGTCCAATAAACAATTAGATTAAACCGACTAAAGCATTAATTTTTAAATTCTTACGAAAAATTCGCTTTAAGTGAGCGTTCTGCTGATTCGTTTTTTCCATAAAAAACCCGCAGGCCAACTCAATTTCAGCGAGTTAGCCTGCGGTCTGTAACAAACCATTCGATTTTAGTTGTTTACTTTTGCAATCACTTCAATTTCTACTTTTACGTCTTTTGGCAAACGGGCTACTTCAACGGTTGAACGTGCCGGTTTATGGTCGCCAAAATAAGCTGCATAAATCTCGTTCAATTCTGCAAAATCGTTCATATCTTTAATGAAAACTGTGGTTTTAATGACTTCACTAAGAGAAGAACCTGCTTCTGCAAGAACAGCTTTCAGATTTGAAAATACTTGATGGGTCTGTTCAGAAATACTGCCTTCAACCAGTTCTCCTGAAGCAGTCAATGGAATCTGACCTGAACTATAGAGAATTCCTCCTGAAACCACGCCTTGTGAATAAGGGCCGATCGCTGCTGCCGCTTTGTCTGTCGCTACGTAATTCATATTAAATTCCTCCATTTTCAAAGTAATTTCCTTCTTCTAATGCAATTGTCCGTTCTTTTTCGCTAACCTCATGCAATTTGACAAGTGATAGGTATTTTTCTACAAGCCGCTCATCTGAATGTTCAGCCTCTACTAATACGGCAACACCTGCTAATGTACATTCGAACTCTTCCAGTAAATTTTTCATGCCATTCATTGTACCGCCAACTTTCATGAAATCGTCGGTGATGAGCACGCGCTGTCCGCTCTTCATGCTGCGCTTCGACAATACCATGGTCTGGATGCGGCGGGAAGATCCTGATACATAATTGATGCTGACTGTCGAACCTTCCGTGACTTTGCTGTCTCTTCGGACAATTACTACCGGAACGTTCAAGTGGCGAGCGATTGCATGGGCAATCGGAATCCCTTTTGTTGCCACCGTCATAATGACATCAATTTTCTCTTTAGCAAATGCCGTCGCAAATACTTTACCGACGCGGTTCATCATTTCTGGGTTTCCGAGTACATCGGTCATATACAAATAGCCCCCCGGCAACAGCCGGTCGGAATGGCTCAGCTCTTCCATTAAATCTGCCATAATGGCTTTGATTTCGCGAGCTTGGAGCCTAGGAACATATTTAACGCCGCCCGCTGCTCCAGGAACAGTCATAAGTAAACCAATTCCCTTTTCTTCAAAAGTCTCTTTAACAATCCCTAAATCTTCACTAATAGAAGACTTAGCTGATTGATACAGATCCGAAAAATAAGTCAGCGGAATCAATTTATGCGGATGTTCCAATAAAAAATGTGTCATATCAACAAGCCGTTCACTGCGCTTCCACTTCAAAACTACCCTCTCCTAAACACGAATGATTACTAGAAAACTTACCATAAACATCCGTATTTAAGCAAGCGGCTCCCGTTCACCAATTAAACGTACCGCATAAACTTCCGAACAAAAACCGCGCAATCCGTTATAGATGCGTGG
>JASLAI010000023.1 GCA_030147225.1 Planococcus sp. (in: firmicutes)
CATGAACAGTGCAGCGTTGCTCTTTATTCCCCAAGCGGAAATGGAAGCACAAGGCTATGGCTTTTTATTGGATAAAGTAAACTGAAGTACCTTATCTAAAAGGACAGTTAATGAAATACTGATAGTAAAAACCCCGAATTCCACAAAAAATGTGGTGATTCGGGGTTTTTACTCTATAAGTTAGACTAGCTCTTCTTAATTATTAATAATTTACTTTGCAAAGGAACGATGGCTACCTGATAAAATTAAATTTAAGAGAATGGACATCAAATATATACCAGGTAAATGGCCCCGATTCCAGCATCCAAGTAATCTCCACTTTCACGGGAACTTTTAATCCGTCCAAAAGTTGGTGTTCTTTGATTGTACCAATACATAGTAGCGGCTTCGCATTTTCCCCGTCTTCTTTATAGCGCCACGCTTCTACTCTCAACAGTTCGTTTTGTTCATTAAAGAAATAAGTTGCAGAACCGGTCAATCCAGCATATTCCATCGTCGCTTTTGCTGATTGCCCGTCTATCTCCTCCCATGTAATAAGAGGACTAATTACAGCTGATGGATACCAAGACAACTCCATCAAATAACGTTGCAGTGACGACTGGTCGGTTTTTTCATTGTCCGTTGAATTGGAAATCGGGAAAATTCCGGCAAGTTTGATTCGCATATTTGCCTTTCCTTCGAGAAAGCTGTCTTTTCCGGTGACGAACAAAACTTTTCCCATCTTCAGCTTCACTGTCCATCGAAATGCCGGTGGATTGGTGAAGCTGATCTGTTCCGCTTCGGATACGGTCCACGTTTTTTGCTGGGGCTTTAATTTCATCCTGCCTGTTTGCTTCAGACGCGTGTTGTGAATTTGTTCATGGCCAACGGCACCAATCGCGTGCAGCCAATTTTTTATGCATTCCGGAAGTGATTCAATCATTTCAGCTGTCAGTTTTCCTGGAATCGCACGCTTAGAATTTATCTCATTCGCATTTTTTTTGACCATCACGAACACCCCTTTTTTTTGCTATACCTTTTTTGATAGTATACAAAGCATTTTTTTAATAAAAAACTGGACATTCCACTAAAAAAAGAGTATTTTTATATCAAATAGATATATATCAAATAGATATAAGGGGTGAATGCATGGCAAAAGAAAACCATACCCAATATGCGATACTCGGCCTCTTGACAACGGAATGCCGCACCGGCTACTCCATCAAACAAATGATTGATACAAGCTTAAACCATTTCTGGAAGATCAGTTACGGACAGATATATCCTACATTGAAATTACTGGTGGATAAGGGCTACGCATCAGTGGAACCTCACGTTCAGGAAGGAAAACCGGATAAGAAAGAGTACACCATTACTGCTGAAGGACAACGTGTTCTCAGAGAATGGATCCAAGAGCCCGTTCAGCAGCTCCCGATTGAGAAAAACGAGTTGCTGCTAAAGCTGTTTTTCAGCCGCAATCAAGATGTTCAAGACACGCTTGACCATTTAGAGGCTTACCGTGAAAAGTTGACTGATCGCTACACTACTTACTTAGGGATTCAAGAAATGATTAACACACAATTAAAAGAACAAGCAGATGCTCCTTTTTGGCTGATTACCTTGGATTACGGCATACGGACAACGCTGGCTGCTATCGACTGGTGCGATGAAACCAAAAAAATTTTAAGCTGAAGCGGAGGAAAATCCAATGAGCAAAGAAATCTTTTCTGGTAGATTTACTGCTGAAAATCATGAGGGAATTGTGGTGTTTGTTATTGGCATGCGGATCAACAAATGGAGAGCTGTCCGCAAATGGTTTCCTGTTATGGCGGCTATGCCTCCGATGATTAGAGAGCTGGCGATCCATAAAGAATTGGGCTGCCTGTCCTCTGAGAGCTTCTTTAAGTTGCCGCTCACTTTCATGATCCAATATTGGCGTTCCGAAGAAGAATTACACGCTTATTCAAGAGGACAGAAACATTTGCCAGCCTGGAAAAACTTCAAACAAAAAACGAAAGATAATGACGCAGTCGGCATCTATCATGAAACATATCTCATTTCCTCTGGCCAATCAGAATCAATTTATGTGAATATGCCAAAATTTGGATTAGCCAAAGCGCTGGGAAAAAAAGAAATTACACCTTCCACTTCATCAGCACGCCAACGCCTCAAGAAAGAAATACAGTAGCTAGCCGTTTAGGACTGTTATTTCCATACAATTCTTTGCTTAAAGGATGACTCTATAAATTAAAGTGATCGAGAGTGCAGCCCTTTTTGCAGATAGAGGTGAAATCATTTGTTCAATCTCTTTTTAATTGTTCATATTGTCACTGGTATTATCTGTCTGGTCAGCGGTTTATTTGCGATGTTATCGAAAAAGAAGAAAGGGCGACATTCATTAGCTGGAGAATTGTATCACGGTTCTTTTATCGTGGTGTTTATCACTGTCATTATGCTGTCTGTCAGCAATTGGGAAGAAAGCGGCTATCTTTTGTATATCGGCGTTTTTTCTTACGGTATGGCTTTACTTGGATACTTGGCTGTAAAAATCAAATGGAAGAATTGGTTAGCTCTTCACATAAGCGGGATGCTCGGCTCCTATATAGGAATAGCGACAGCGACTATTACGGTAAACATCTCTAAAATCCCTCTGCTAAATGAATTGCCTATCCTGTTGTTCTGGTTGTTGCCGACTATAATTGGCACACCTATTATCATGAAAATCAGGAAAAAGTATACCCTTCAAAAAGTCCGATAAATTTTTTGCACTGTTTTACTGCAAAGAAATTTATCTCTTTTAGACTTAAAATGTTTTTATGCTATGCACTTTGAAGTTATACAAACAATTAAAGAAATCAGTTGAAAATACTACTCATCTAAGAATCTCCTAACGAGTCAAAAACCCTGTCTGAAATGTATATTCCAGACAGGGTTTTTGAGTTGTCTATTTCAATAAACGTTTGCATCTTTAAAAAGATCGCCTTGATTCTAGAACGCATCCACTTAAAAAAGATGCTGCAAATCCTTGATTGGCCGAACATCTGGCTGGCCTTCATAACTGATGAATTCGATTTCCCCGATCCGCATACCCGCATTGTATTCACCGATCACGGTATCCAACAGGACAAACGAAGCCGAGATGAACTCATCTTCATTTTCTTCTGTAAACCCTTTGACATAGAGGGTCAAATTGACTTCTTCACTGTCTTTTTCAAATGTACAGAAGATATCGTCCCACGCCAGTTCAACATCGCCGTATACAACAGAAAATTCTTCATCATGCGGCTGACGAAAGCCAATGATGTCAAAATCTTTAAAAGTTGGAGCATGATCAACCAGTTCGATCACATCATCAAAAGCTTCAACGACTCCGTCTGCACTAATGATAAATTCACGCTTCCCCTCAATAAGGCTTTCACTAAATTCAAAAGCCAAATACCGGTTGACCTTATGCAGCTTCTTTTCCAATTGATTGAAAAGCTTGTCTCTGCTGGAATCTTCCAACTCAAAATATGCTTCTTTATTGTCTGCAAACCACTCCCAGAAAGCCGCTACCTTATTTTTTTTCTTCGGCAACCAATTCATTCCGCTATCCCCTTTGCATCCATCAATTCTTGTATTTCTATCATAATCATAAACACAAAAAAATGATAGTTCTTTTTATCCATGCATAATAGACTATCAGCGGGCCGCTTTTATTTCATAGCGACGAAATTTCATCATGGAAACCACACCCAGGATAGGGCCGATGCTTAGTAAAACGAACACCCACTCCCAACCGATAAGGTTTTGGACGATCGGAATCAGATTGATAGAAAAAATAGTAATCAAAAAACCGATGCACATTTGGAACGTTAAAGCCGTCCCTAAATACGGCGTTTCAGCAAATTCTGTGACGGCCGCTGAAAACTGTGCTGAATCAGAAATCACAAACATTCCCCAAATAATGGCCACAGTAAGCGTCAACCATAGGGCATGGCCGAAAGTGAAGCCGATGATGATCGAGCAACTGGCACTGACGAGCAGCGAAAGAATGGTTAACCGTGATCTTCCTAATTTATCCGCTACTGCACCGCCCAATACACATCCGATTGCTCCGGCAACTCCAATCGATACAAAAGAGGCAATTCCAATAAGTGCCGGACTGATTTGAGAAGAAGTACTGGCAAAGCTTTCTGCGAGAAAAACAGGGAGCCAGGTCCACATGGCATACAGTTCCCACATATGGCCGAAATAACCGTAGTTCGCCAGCATAACAGGTTTATTTCGCACCACTTGTTTGATCAGTCGAAAAGAAAAAACCGTTCTTTGTGGGGATGCAGGCGCATCTGCCACCACCCACTTCATGATTGCGGAAGCAAGCAATGCCAGCAACGAACTGACGATGATGACCAATTTCCAATCGACAGAATAGAAGAAGATACTGATGAAGTGAGGCAAAGACGAGCCTAAAGTCAGTGCGGCGATTAAAATTCCAAGTGCCAATCCCCTTTTTGCCGGAAACCACTGCGACAGCAGTTTGACAGCTGTCGGATAAACGCCGGCAAGTGTGACACCCGTTAAAATACGCAAGCTTATTCCAATTGCGGCACTGTCGGCAAATGGCAGCAACCCGTTGATCAGCGCCCCAGCCAGTGCAGAAAGCGCAAAAACTTTCCGGGCATTAAAGCGATCTGAAATGCCAAAATAGACACTGATCAATGTGCCGACGATAAAGCCGGCTGGTACAGATGCGGATAGCCAGGCTTCTGTACGGGCTGTGAGACTCCAGAGCTCTCGCAATTCCGGCCCTGTTACACTGGCGCTGAACCATAGACTCAGTGCAAATAATTCCGCTATGGCGATCCACAACAACGCCTGCCATTTTCCCGCCATCACGAACAACTCCTCTTCCGTAAACTTACTATGCTTTCTCTTTCCTTATCATAGAACAGCCTAAGTAAATAAGAAAGTGGACAAAAACCGAGCTTGTAGACAAAAGAGTAATCACTTCTCCGAGAGAATAAAAATACAGGCATCATAGGCTATGTAGCGCATCCTTCGCTCCAGACGGACGCTTTCCGTGGGCTTGCGCTCGGATTCTGAAAAATCTGTGATATCTTGTGTCTTGCTCCCTTGTTTTCTACAGGGGGAGCAGTTTTTAAAACCAGTTCCTTCTACAAGAAAGATGCCCAACCGGACTGGCCACGAAGACTCCTGTGGAATCAGCGAAAGCTGAAGACCCCGCAGGAAAGGCATTGGCCGAAGCTTGCAAGGGCAAGCCTTTGCGACGAAGCTAGCGCAGCGATGCAGGAGCATGGGTTTTTCCAGTGACGAGGAGGCTGAAGCTGAGCCCACGGAAAGCGAAGTGGCCAGACCGGTTGGGTTATATCTCCTATTCATTTTGATATGACTTTGTCTACAGTCTGAAAACTCAGCGACTGTTAACCTGGAATCCTAACTGATGCCTTCGATAGAAATCTGAATCATAAAAGCCCTCCATCAGTCTGAATAGCTGATGGAGGGCTTGTGTGTTTATTTCGTTATTAAACTGCTGAGTTTGTATCGCTGATTTTACTTTGAGTTCCAGGCGCTAAGTTCATCGCCGGTTTCTTCATCAAAGCCATCTCCTCTGTCTTCAACGAGCTCATCGACCCATAACTCATTTTCTGTAGCGGCAACCACAACTGCAGCTGACGCATCCCCAACTACGTTCAATGAAGTTCTGAACATATCAAGTATCCGGTCGATGCCCGCCACCAAAGCAATGCCTTCCAATGGCATGTCCGCAGCAGTCAATACCATGGCAAGCATAATGACGCCCGCTCCCGGAACACCCGCCGCCCCAATAGAAGCAAGCACCGTTGTCAGGACAACCGTCACCAATTGCAGCAATGACAATTCCAAGCCATAGAACTGAGCGATAAATACAACCGCCACTCCTTGGTAAATCGCCGTACCATCCATATTGAGCGTGGCGCCAAGCGGCAGCACAAAGCTGCTGATTTTACGGGAAACACCTAAGTTTTCCTGGGTGTTTTTTAAGGTTACCGGCAATGTTCCGGAACTGCTGCAGGTACTGAACGCCACTGTCGCAGCAGGAGCGATGCCTTTGAAAAATTGTAAAGGATTGATTTTCGCAAAACCTTTTACTGCCAAGGAGTAAACCAGGACAGCATGGAATATACAAGCGATGGCCACTGCTAAGATTACTTTCATTAAAGGCAGCAGTACAGCCAATCCATATTGCCCAACAACCGGAGCCACTAGGCCTAAAACGCCAATGGGTGCCACCCACATTATGATTGCTGTAATTTTGTACATCACTTCTGCAAATCCCTCAAAAAATCGATAGACGGGCTGTGCCGGTTTACCGACAAGCGTGATCGCCAGTCCAATGAAAACAGCGAAAAAGATGATTTGCAGGATATTTCCTGAGGCAAGCGCTGCAAATGGATTTTCTGGAATGATGTTTAGCAATGTCGCAACTACGCCACCCGTTTCAGCCACTTCCGTTGTGGTTTCTGGAACACTGATCGACAGCCCCTCACCTGGGGCAATCAAAAAGG
The DNA here is from genome assembly GCA_030147225.1 of Planococcus sp. (in: firmicutes). Lineage (GTDB taxonomy): Bacteria > Bacillota > Bacilli > Bacillales_A > Planococcaceae > Planococcus. Next base: position 6,528 of record JASLAI010000023.1, read on the forward strand.
CGAATGCTAAACCGATGCTGACAGCAACCGCACTTGTCAGTAAATAATAAGTGATTGTTTTTATGCCGATTCTGCCCAGCTGTTTCGGATCTCCTGTGCTGGCAATTCCCACGACCAGCGTAGCCAAAATCAACGGAGCAATGATAAATTTAATCAGCCGCAAGAACAAGTCACCGAGTGGTGCGATGACATCAATTGCAGGCCCAAAAACGACTCCCAGAATAATCGCCGCAACAAATGCGATTAAAATCTGAGCCAGAAGATTGCCTTTTATTTTCACGATTCTCTCGCCCCTTAACCTATCAGAATTCAGTCGTATGGTTTATGTCTTATCTGCCGAATCCACAGTTATGGTATCGCCGATTTCCAGAATTGGAACATCGATATTCACTGTGTCCGGATACTTGATGCCCGCTCCGGTATTAAGCGCAACGACGGTTTCCCCAGCTTTGATCCAGCCTTGTTTCCGTAAGTTGCGGATAGCCACGAAGACCGCAGCGCCTTCCGGACAAATGAAAGATCCTTCTAAGCGAGCTATTTTTGCTTGCTCGGCAAGCATTTCCTGGTCATCTACTGCAATGGCGCAGCCATGTGTTTTATAGATAGCGTCCAATACCAGGAAGTCTCCCAACGCTTTCGGAACATTAATGCCAAAAGCTTGTGTGCTGGAATTTGCCCAGAATTCCGATTCATTCTTTCCTTCTTCCCAGGCTTTGACAATCGGCGCACATCCAGTTGCTTGAACGGCAACAAGTCGCGGCAACTCGCCTTCCACCCAACCGAGCTTCTTCAATTCATTCAGGGCTTTATAAATGCCGATCAATCCGACACCGCCGCCGGTCGGATACAAAATGACGTCCGGCATTTTCCAGTTCATCTGTTCTGCTATTTCCAAACCCATTGTTTTCTTTCCTTCAATACGGTACGGCTCTTTTAAGGTCGATACGTCGTACAGCCCAAAATCCTTTACAGCCTGTCCAACAATCTTCCCGGCATCGCTGATCAATCCATTTACCAAATACAAGTTGGCACCAGATAATGCCACTTCGTTGCGTGTGATCTTCGGCGCATCCTGCGGCATGACGATAGTCGATTGGATGCCAGCTTTGGCTCCGTAAAGTGCCCATGCAGCACCCGCGTTGCCGTTGGTTGGCATGGCAAATTCCTTGACGCCCACTTCTTTTGCTTTAGAGACGCCGACGGCCGCCCCTCTCGCTTTAAATGTACCGGTCGGAACCAGCCCTTCGTCTTTCATATAAAGATTTTCTACGTCCATGTCTTTTCCAAGTGCCGGCATTGCGATAAGCGGCGTCATGCCTTCTCCTTGCGACACCACATTCGCTTCATCTTCGACCGGCAGCATTTCATGGTATCTCCATAAAGTTGGCTGCCTCGTTGCTAATTCTTCCCGCTTTAAATCCGCCTTTAGCTCATCCCAGTGATAATCCACCAAAAGCGGCGCACCGCATGTACATAATTGATGCTGTTGCTTTGTATCGTATTGCTTATCGCATTTCGGACAATAAAGATGGGAAACATAACTGTATTTCATTTTTCAGAACTCCCTTTTCATTAATATTGCTGCACTCAGCACAGCCCATTTTCATGAAACCAATAGCCCGGAAATTGCTCCCGGGCTATTGAAATGGAACTTATAAGATTCAGCTATGGAAATTAAGCCCGGACGTGACTTCTGCCACATAACCCGAACGGATAACGAAATCACCGAAATGCTCGTTTTCCTGGCGTTCTTTCGCGAATTGGAAGAAAATTGGTTTTAGCGTCGCTAAAATCTCTTCTTCCCCAATGTTTTCACGATAGATTTTGTTCAAGCGGTCACCCGCAAAACCAGCACCCAGATACATATTGTATTTCCCTGGAGCTTTGCCGATAAAGCCGATTCCCCTAGTGCAGGGCGTGAGCAGCTGTTCGGACAGCCTGACATACGGATGATGATTTCTTCATCGCGTAAACCTGCTTCGTCCAATGTATCTTCGATTTTGCTTACCAGCTCCGGCAAATACCGTTCCGCTTCTGCCATCGCCAAACCACAGGTAGGCAATGCCACACAAGCCATCGAATTCTGACGCAAAGCCGAATTTTCTTTGCCGTCTGTCAGTCCGTATTTCTCGACCAAGGCATCGATTTTCACTTTATTTTTCTCTGTTACATTGCTGATGATCAAGTTCTGATTGGCGGTCAAACGGAACTCTCCTGTATGAACATGAGCGATTTCACGCAATCCCGTCATCAATTGATAGCCGTCAAAATCCTTCACACGGCCATTCTCAACGAATAAGGTCAAATGCCATTTGCCATCGCTCTCAATCCAGCCGTACCGGTCGCCATTACGGTCGAATTGGAATGAACGTTCCGCTCCAAGCTCCCAGCCTAAGCGAGCGTTCAACTCAGTTCTGATCCAATCAAGTCCAAGTCTGTCGACAGTATATTTGAAACGGGCATTTTTCCGTTCTGAACGGTTCCCATAATCTCGCTGGATAGTCAGGATTTTTTCGCCTACTTCGTTAACTTTATCTGGCGGACAGAATCCAACGACACGTGCCAATTGCGGATAAGTATTCGTGTCACCATGAGTCATGCCCATGCCGCCACCGACCGTGACATTGAAACCTTGCAGCTTGCCGTCTTCTAAAATGGCAATAAAGCCTAAATCCTGCGAGTAAATATCGACATCATTAGCAGGCGGAATTGCAAAGCCGATCTTGAATTTCCGCGGCAAATAAAGTGGCCCGTACATCGGCTCGACGACTTCCGCTTCGTTGCTGTCGACGACCTTTTCTTCATCCAGCCAGATTTCGTGATACGCTCTTGTTTTTGGCAGAAGGTGTTCACTCAACTCGCGGGAAATGTCATATACTTCTCCATGAATATTCGATTGGTATGGATTTGAAGTCGACATGACATTACGGTTGACGTCACCGCAGGCTGCAATCGTATCCATCAAAGCATTATTCATTTCTTGAATCGTGCTTTTCATGTTCCACTTCAGAATTCCATGCATCTGAAAAGTTTGGCGAGTCGTCAATTTCAAGGTGCCGTTGCCGTGGGTATTCGCCAGG
>JASLAI010000407.1 GCA_030147225.1 Planococcus sp. (in: firmicutes)
ATAAACTGGCTATCCTTAACCTTCTATTTATAATTATCTGCTGCTTTGTAAATTAGTCGGTTATCCTCGCAAAAAGGTGCATTTTTAATTTACTAGAGGATTTGGACCAGCTGATTTATTTAAAAAAATCTCAAACTGATCTTTTCAAAAAAGAGAAATAGTTCATCCACACGCTGACTGTCTTATGAATTTAAAAGAACAAAAAAACCTTCCTTAATGGAAGGTCCTTTCAACTACATTTAAACTCTTAACCCTGCTTGAATCGATGTTAATTGAAACGTTAAAACAAGTATGCTTTGCCCGCTCATCCACTCGCTGCTTGTGCTGCTGTATTCATGTTTAATTATAATTTTTTACTGTTCAGGTGAACGCCTTGAATCGTAAACCAGCTGGTTTTATCGTTCATTATTAAGGACGTTCCGATTTCTCTCGATCGCTTTCTCATGCCTCAGCAGCCATTCCTTGCGGGTCAAGGTACCCGCGTAGCCGGTCAGTTTGCCGTTCGATCCGATAATACGGTGGCAAGGCACGACAATGGTCAATTTGTTCTTGCTGTTGGCGTTCCCCACAGCCCGTACTGCCTTATCGCTGCCGATTGCTTTGGCGATCGAGCCGTATGAAACCGTTTCTGCGTATGGAACTTCCGTTAGCGCAGTCCATACTTTTTGCTGGAATTCAGTGCCCGTGGACTTGCAGGGAAAGGTAAATTCCATGCGTTCTCCTTTGAAATACTCTTCGAGCTGCCGCTGGCATTCGATCATGATCTGCGGGCTATCCGAACGGACAGGATTACGGACTTCCATTTTTTCCGTGAACAGAATGGAAGTGATCGCCTCTTCTGTTCCGATAATCTCTACGACGCCGATTGGAGATTGGAATTCAGCCTGATGCAGTTGATTCATAATAATGACCTCCATAGATAGAATGTGGCATATGCCTGCCACCCTTCCCAATTTTTCGCGAGCTCTGCAATTTCGGTAAGGCTCGGTTTTCGATCGATTTTCAATTGGGCCTTCAATGCATTATGCAGACCAACGTCCGCCAGCGGAAAGGCTGACTGGCTGCGCAGGCATTTCATCATGACGTAATTGGCCGACCAAGCGCCGATTCCTCTAATTTTCAGTAAAGCGTGTTCGATATCCGGTTCCTGAAGCAGGCGTTCCTTGTGCAGATTACCGTTTGCCATTGCCGACGCAATCCCGATAATGTACTCCGCCTTCCTGCCCGTTAACTGCAATGCTTTTAATTCGTCGACAGGCAGCTCGGCAATGGTCGCGGGACTTGGGAATGTCCAGTAATGATCGCCCTCGTAAACCACATGTTCTCCGTATTTTTCAACAAACCTTTTTTTGAGGGTATAGGCAAAGGTCAGGTTGATTTGCTGTCCCATGACAGCCCATACAAATGCTTCAAATAAATCCGGAATGCCTATGAGCCGCAATCCGTAATATTGCTGCACTACGCTCCTCAAAACCGGGTCCGTTTCTGCCATGGCGTAGAACCCGCTCAAATCGGTCGACAAGTCAAACCATTCCCTAACGTAAGCCGCAGCCCGTTCCTGCCTCTCTATAGATGGAATGCCTAGCGGAAACTCGATGTGCAACGCACCCTTTGCAGGAACGACGCAAAACAATACGAGTTGACCGTCAAGATCCAGCAGCTTTGTTATCCTGTCTTCTTTCAACTGAAATAGGTTTTCTTGCGGAGAGCGGCCCAAATGAACCAGGCATTCTGCGAAATTAAAATCCGTCGGTGTGAAGATTTCCATGTAAAATTCGCTGGCTGATTTCTTCATAACAGGACAGCCTCGCTGGAATTTCGGAATTCACTCGGCGAATGATTTTTTAGCTTGCGAAAAATTTTATAGAAATTGGATGGGCTTTGAAAACCCGTTTCAAAACAAATTTCCAGATTTGACAAGCTCGTGCATGTTAAGAGATGGGCCGCTTTGTCAATTCGAATCTTCTCCAGACAAGAGCGCGGTGTTTCGGAAGTTTCCTGCTTGAATACGCGTTCGAGATAGGTGGGGCTCAAGCCGACATGGTCAGCAATTCCCTGTAATTTAATGTTTTCTTTGTAATTGACCGATAAATAAGCAACCACGTTTCGCGTCAGTTCTTCATAAGGTGAATGTTCCGTTTCAGGGCGGCATCTTTTGCATGCTCGATACCCTTTCGCTTCAGCTTCCGTCATACTCGAGTAGAATTCGACATTGATTTTTTTCGGTTTCCGGGACCTGCAGGATGGCCGGCAGTAGATTTTGGTTGTTTTAACCGCCGTATAAAAAAGGCCGTCGTATTTTCGGTCGCAATTCAAAACCTTCTCCCACATCTCTTCAAAGGTAAAATGTGCTTTCTCTACCATGTTGTTCCCCTCCACTTGACCCCGCGGCCAATTGCTTTATTCGTCATGCACGCGCCCTTTGCCTCATTATATCCCAGTGTTCTATAATCTTCAGCTTTTCCGTTTACAGTGTTTTCTCTATTTTATAACTGAACAGGAGTAGTTGCATCCTCAATCTTGCCTTTACAGTCCTTCAAATCCTCAAGCGGAAAAATTTTATTTCCTCCCTCATTCTCTTATAATGGGTAAGGCGTCTAGGAAAGAAGGAATAATCTCATGATACAAATTTTTTGGTATGTATACGCGGCATTTCTTGCCACAGCCACAATCGGATTTTTCATACATGGCGGCTATAAAAGCCCTGTCTCCTTGGTTGACCTAGCCTTCTCAGTCATTGCCTGGGTTGGACTGTTTGGGTTTGTCACTCATTATCAAATCTTCACGCCTTTTGTCTGGCAAGTAATCCTTGCAGCCGTAGTGTTGTGGGATCTGCTGTTTTTCTTTTTTATCAAGGCTTATTTTACCGCGGAAGAGCCGGAAGCCGACACGGCATCCATGACCATCATTTCAGTTGTTTTTATGCTGGTAATGCTTGGTCCGCTTTATTACGCCCTATTCCAATATGCATTTTAAGGGCCGTGTGCCTTTTCCATGCCAAAGACCGCCGTTATCCAATTACGATTGGATAACGGCGGTCTTTTATTTATTTCCTAGAGAACTTATTGTCCAGACTCTTTCAAGTCCTCCACTGGATTTTCCAATTGTTCAAATCCATCAATCCAGCAGCTTACCACATCGCCTTGCCGAATAACGACAGCTCCTGGGGTTCCAGTTGAAATAATATCACCCGGCAGCAGCGTCATCACCTTGGAATGGAATGAAATCAAAAACTGCGGCTGAAAAGTCATATTCGATACCGCATTTTTCCGGTGGACGCTGCCGTTAATGACAGTCGATACATTCAACTCGAGAATATCTTCCACTTCATCCGGTGTAACGAGATGCGGTCCGAAGCTAAAGAACGTATCGAAGCTTTTGGCTCGCGTCAAATACCGGGGATTTTTCTGCAGAATATCTTCCGCTGTCATATCGATGACCGTTGTATAGCCAGCTACGACATCCAGCGCGTCTTCTTCCGACACATCCTTGCACCTTTTGCCGATGATGATGCCAAGTTCGGATTCCGCTGTAGTACGCTCCGACTGCACCGGCACTTTAATCGTGTCGCCAGGTCCAATAATGGTGGTATCCGGTTTCATGAAACTTGCTGGTTCGGTGTTAGGCGATACTTCATGGAGGTCGGCGGCATGCTCTACATAATTCAAGCCGATTCCCCAAATTTTCCGTGGCTGCCGGTAAAGCGGCGCATAGCTGAC
>JASLAI010000046.1 GCA_030147225.1 Planococcus sp. (in: firmicutes)
ATGGGTTGACGTTGGCCTCAGCCGTCAAATGAATCCGTGAATACGATGGGTGAATGGAAATCAATAATTTATGGTTCTTTCCTTGTGCACGTATATGTAGAAGCAGTTCAAGCTGGTTGGGCTGATGAACTTTTGAAATCCTGCCGGTGACCAGCTGTTGCAATTCGCCTGTCATCGATTTTGTGAATAATCCATCAAATGCCATTAAATATCCCTCTTTCAAATCGTTTTGTTCCATCTTATCATTTTCCCGGTGTATTATGATATAATAAGACAGTTAGTTAGAAAACGAAGAATAGCGATCAGTGACGAATGGTGGTGAAGGGTTTGGCGAAAAATGTGAAATTCATTTCACTTGGGGGCGGCAATGCAGTTTCGGTCAGCCGAATTGTGGCGGTCATCACACCAGATTCAGCACCAGCAAAGCGGCTGATCCAGGAATCGCGCAGCAAAGGGCTGTTGGTTGATGCGACCAGCGGAAAAAAAACCAGATCGATTTTTATTATGGACAGTGATCATGTGGTAATTTCTGCGGTATCTGCAGAGACAGCGCTTTTGCGTTTAGAAGAAAATGATGATGAGGCAAGTGAGGGATAAAATGAGAAACCAACGTGGACTGCTGATAGTCCTATCAGGGCCTTCGGGTGTTGGCAAAGGCACGGTAAGAAAAGAGCTGTTCTCACAGCCGGATACAAATTACGAATACTCCATCTCGATGACGACCAGAGCGCCACGGGAAGGGGAAGTTGATGAAGTCGATTATTTCTTCAAGACACGGAGTGAGTTTGAAGGATTAATCGAACAAGATCAGCTGCTCGAATATGCAGAATTCGTCGGGAATTATTATGGAACACCGCTTGAGTACGTCAACAAGATGCGAGATGCGGGCCGGGATGTATTCCTAGAGATTGAAGTGCAAGGTGCTGCGCAGGTCCGTTCCAAAGTTCCGGATGGCCTGTTCATCTTTTTGGCTCCGCCGAGTTTATCGGAGCTGGAAGAACGGTTGGTCGGCCGCGGGACGGAATCAGATGAAGTTATCGCTTCCCGATTGCAGGCAGCCCGCCAAGAGCTTGAAATGATGAACCTGTACGATTATGTAGTAGAAAACGATGAAGTTGAAAATGCCTGTGACCGAATCAACGCCATCATCATTGCAGAGCATTGCAAGCGTGAACGTGTTGAAAAACGATATTTTGATATGCTAAAGGAGAATGTCTGATGTTATACCCATCCGTTGATAAACTAAAAAGCCGAATTGATTCAAAATACTCGCTGGTTGCGCTTGCTTCAAAACGCGCACGCCAATTGCACGAACAAGGTGATGAAAAATTGGATTCTTACGTTTCCACTAAATCCGTCGGAAAAGCTTTGGAAGAAGTGGCTGCCGGCGCTTTGACACAAGAAAAACAAGATGAATTTGCAGTATACGAAGATGAAATTTAACCATTAATCGCAACAGACGACTCCCAGAGCAAACTTGTTCTTTGGGAGTTTGTTGTTTAGAAAGGGTGTTTAAGTTGTTGGAGAATCGTAAAATCCTATTGTGTGTCAGCGGAGGGATTGCCGTCTATAAAGCTGTTGCACTCGTCAGCAAGCTGTCTCAGGCGGGGGCTTCCGTAAAAGTGATTATGACCAGATCAGCGCAGCAATTTGTTCAACCGCTGACGTTTCAAGTCATGTCCAGAAATGATGTCTACACAGATACATTTGATGAAAAGGATTCTTCTGTCATTGCGCATATCGATCTTGCAGATTGGGCAGATTTAATAATCGTGGCTCCCGGTACAGCAAATGTCATCGGCAAGCTGGCGAATGGCATCGGTGATGATATGGTCACAACAACCTTACTTGCGGCAACAGCTCCTATTTGGATTGCGCCGGCAATGAATGTTCATATGTACGATCATCCCGCGGTAAAGCGTAATATTCAGCAGCTTCATGAAGACGGAATTCGCTTTATCGAACCGTCTGAAGGCTTCTTGGCTTGCGGCTATGTAGGAAAAGGCCGTTTAGAAGAACCGGAAAAAATTACAGAGCTGGTCAAAGGTTTTTTTGCGCTTGAGCATAAATTGATGGGCAAAAAAGTCGTTGTGACGGCAGGTCCGACACGCGAGCGAATTGATCCTGTACGGTTTCTGACAAATTTCTCCAGCGGCAAAATGGGCTATGCGATGGCCGGTGCTGCTGCAGAAATGGGCGCTGAAACCATTTTAATCAGTGGTCCGGTATCGTTGCCTGTGCCAACTGGGGTAACGAGAATCCAGGTGGAAAGTGCAGAAGACATGCTGGCGGCAGTCGAAGCACATTTTGATACGGCAAACTACGTCATCAAAACAGCTGCAGTAGCAGATTACAGACCTAAAACAGTGGCTGATAAGAAAATGAAGAAACAAGAAGGCGGTTCGACAATTGCTCTTGAACGGACAGTTGATATCCTTCAATACCTTGGCGAGCACAAGAAAAATCAGGTGTTGATTGGTTTTGCAGCTGAAACCAACGATGTCGGGCAATATGCAAAAGACAAATTGGCTCGTAAAAATGCGGATTATATTATTGCTAATGATGTAACAGAAGCGCAGGCGGGATTTGAATCGGATACGAACCGGGTGACGGTCTACGGAAAAAATGGTTTTGAACAAGGTTTTGAAATGATGTCTAAACAGCAGTTGGCGCGCCAATTGCTTGAATTGATTATAGATAAGGAAGAGCCGCATGATAGCTGAAGTCATTGTTGATGTCGCTGCACATCCGATTGACCGCCCTTTTGATTACGCCATCCCAAAAGAAGTGGAAGTGTTGGCAGAGCCGGGAATGCGTGTAAAAGTGCCGTTTGGCAACCGCAAAGTACTTGGATTTATCACCAAAATCAAATCTTTTTCAGAGTTTGATCCGAAACGCCTGAAACCGATCCATGAGCTGATGGACGTTGTACCTGTTTTAAATGAAGAGCTATTGAAAATGGCCCAGTGGATGAAAGAGCAGACAGTATGCTTTGAAATTGATGCGCTGCAGGTCATGGTACCGGCAGCCTTGCGTGCGAAATATGAAAAACGCTTTGTGCTGAATGCGCCGCTTGAAGAAATTGCCATTCCTTTACAACCATATTTCGAAAAACGGCCGTTTATCCGGCTGCAGGATGCAGTGGACATTTACGCCCCGTTAAAAAAAGAAATGGAAAAAGGCACCATCATTGCCGACACGGATATTCAGCAGCAAACCGCTGTAAAAAAAGTCCGAATGATTCACATTGCTGACAGTATAGAAGTACTTCAAGCCGTCGAAATCCGTGCCAACGCCAAACAGCAGATCAAGCTGATGGACTTTTTCCTGAAGAATGCTGGAAGGGCAATCGAGTCTTCCCAATTGCAGAAGGAAGCAGGCGTTTCCTTGCCCACTATCTATAGTCTGGTGGAAAAAGGTGCGGCACAGATTTCCAATATGGAATCCTACCGGGATCCGAAACTGCTGACAGCGATAGAGCAAAAATCTTCACTCCAACTGACAGGGGCGCAGCAAATCGCCTTCGATTCGATCGAAAAGGCATTAAATACACCGAAGACTTTTTTGCTCCATGGCATTACCGGCAGCGGAAAAACCGAGATTTACCTGCAAACGATCGACCAAGTGCTGAAGCAGGGCAAAGAAGCCATCATGCTGGTGCCTGAAATATCACTTACGCCTCAAATGACCATTCGTTTCAAAGAGCGCTTCGGCGATCAGGTTGCAGTCCTGCATAGTGGGTTATCGGCAGGGGAAAAATACGACGAATGGCGTAAAATTCAACGGTCAGAAGTGAAAGTCGTTGTTGGCGCAAGGTCAGCTATTTTTGCTCCGTTTCAGAACCTGGGTTTGATCATCCTTGATGAAGAGCATGAATCAAGCTATAAGCAGGATGACTCTCCTCGCTATCATGCGCGCGACATGGCTATTTGGCGCAGTGAATACCATAATTGCCCCGTTATTCTGGGCAGCGCGACGCCTTCGCTGGAGTCGTATGCACGTGCACAAAAAGGCGTCTATGAATTGTTGGTGCTAGAAAAGCGAGCGAAAAATCAGCCTTTGCCGGATGTCCATATTGTCGACATGCGTGAAGAACTGCGTACTGGCAACAGGTCCATGTTTTCTCTTCAATTGGCAGATGCCATCCGAGACCGTTTAGACAAAAAACAGCAGACCGTGCTATTCCTTAATAAGCGCGGTTATTCATCATTTGTGCTGTGCCGTGATTGCGGAACCGTCATGCAATGTCCGAATTGTGATATTTCTTTAACGTACCACCGCTCAAGCGAAACCATGAAATGCCATTATTGCGGCTATGATGAGCGCGTGCCAAAAACCTGTCCGGAATGTGAAAGTGAACATATCCGGTTTTTCGGAACCGGGACCCAGACAGTGGAGGAAGAGTTGGCGAAAGTAGTACCGGAAGCACGAGTTCTGCGAATGGATGTCGATACGACTCGAAATAAAGGTGCACATGAAAAGATTCTGTCTGCTTTTGGTGAAGGCAAGGCAGATATTTTACTTGGTACACAAATGATCGCCAAAGGCTTGGATTTTCCGAACATCACTTTAGTTGGCG
>JASLAI010000065.1 GCA_030147225.1 Planococcus sp. (in: firmicutes)
GCTGGAAGTGCACGGTGAAAAGAAAAAATTCAAGCATACCAGCGATGCGATCAAAGCGGGCATTGCATATGTAACAGAAGATCGTAAAGGCGATGGGCTGTTTCTGATCCAAGATATCAAAATCAATGTCTCTGCAGCCCACATGAAAGGCATTTCCAAAAAGGGCATCCTGAACTTAAACGAAGAAGTGAAAGTTGGGACAGATTATAAAAAATCGCTCAATATTAAAGCCAGCTCTCTGGAACAAGTTGTCGGCAAATTGAGCGGCGGCAACCAGCAGAAAGTTTCGCTCGGCAAATGGCTGTTCACAGGACCGAGAATTCTCATCCTTGATGAGCCGACCCGCGGAATTGATGTAGGAGCAAAGTTCGAAATTTATACCATCATGAACGAATTGATCAAAGAAGGGCTCAGCATCATTATGATTTCCTCAGAACTTGGCGAAATCATGGGGATGAGCGATCGCATCTATGTAATGGCTGAAGGTGCGGTGAGGGGCGAATTAGCCATCGAAGAAACGACTCAAGAGACCATTATGGAGCTCGCGACGCAGTAGGAGGCAGTCACAATGAATTTATTTACGGAAGCTAAATCCATCATCAAATTAAATATCCGCGATTACGGCATGTATATCGCGTTGATTGTCATTATGCTGACATTTACGATTATGACTGATGGCCTGTTCATCTCTTCCAGGAACATCAGTAACTTGCTTGACTCTGCAGGCTACATTGCTGTCCTTGCTGTCGGAATGACCTTGGTCATCGTCATCCGCCACATCGATTTATCTGTTGGTTTTGTTGCCGGCTTTTTAGGCGCAGTTGCGGCTATCTTCATGACACAGCTCGGTTTTTCCATTTGGATTACCATTCCCGTCATTTTGCTGTTCGGGATTGTAATCGGCTGTTTCAACGGATTTCTGATTGCACAGCTTGGCATCCCTGCTTTTGTGGCAACACTTGCAGGCATGCTCATTTTCCGTGGAGCATTGCTGAATGTTACTGAAAATACAGGTACTATCATCATTAACAACGATCAATTCAATGCTATCGGCAACGGATTTATTCCTTCACTGATGCTGGTTAACGGTCTTCACCTATTGTCTTTGCTGGTTGGAGTTGCGGCTATCCTCCTATACATTTACAGTGAAATTTCCACTCGGAAAAATAAAATGACGTACGGTTTTGACGTCATGTCAAGCGGCATTTTTCTCATAAAACTTTTGTTGGTTTCTTTGGTAATTGCCTATATTACGTGGATTTTAGCAGGCTATAACGGATTTTCGTGGACGATGATCATCATGCTGTTGGTGGTAGTCATCTATCATTTCCTAACGACCAAAACGGTTTTAGGCCGAAACATTTACGCGGTCGGTAGTAATCCAGAGGCTGCGCATTTGAGCGGCATTAATGTAAAGAAAATCACTTATATTGTTTTTGGTTCCATGGGTATGCTGGCTGCCTTATCGGGCTTGCTATTCACTGCACGCCTTCAGTCAGCCACAACTACTGCAGGTACATTGTTCGAATTGGATGCCATCGCAGCAGCTTATGTCGGGGGCGTTTCGTCGGCTGGCGGGGTGGGACGTGTCACAGGAGCCATCATCGGTGCTGTGGTTATGGCTTGTTTATCCAGCGGAATGAACTTATTGGGTACCGGAATTTCTTACCAATACATGATCCGCGGCGGCGTTCTGGCAGCAGCGGTTATATTCGATGTAATGACGCGCCGGCAGCGAGCTTAGCTATTATTGAACACAAAGAAAATAGAGTGGCATCTCCTGTTTTGGAGGTGCTTTTTGCTCATTTGGAATAATATTGTGAATTTTCAGCCGAGTGGTAAGATGGGAAGAGTTCACTACCGGAAAAGGAGCCAAATCCCATGAGAAAAAAAGTCATAATCGTTCTTTGCTTCCTTTGTGCAGTTCTTGGAATTTTCACCTTATGGTCGGCTGAAGGTGCTTTTCGATCCGATTGGCAATTGCCTGCTGCCGTTCCAGCGGATGAAGAGAGCTATCGGCTTGTATTGATTACGCAGGAGCTGGAAACGCCGTTTTGGGATAAAGTAGGAAAAGGAGCAACGGCGCAAGCCGAACAGGAACAAGTGATTTTGGACGTTTGGGGAAGCTATGGCAATAACCGTGAAGACTTTTTAAAACAGATCGAAATCGCTCTTCACTCAAAAGTGGATGGTGTGATTGTACAAGGGCTGGACACAGAAGAGTTTAAGGAATTGACGAAAGAAAAAGCAGCATTTTATGGAATTCCCATTATCACGGTTGCCAATGATGTGCCGGTAGAAGAAAGTTTGCGCAAAACTTTTGTAGGTTCGGATCATTATGCAGCTGGAAAAATGCTGGCAGAGCAGTTAATTAAGGAGATGGGCGGCAGTGGGGAAGTAGTGCTGCTTGGAGATACAGAGCAGGAGTACAGCCAGCGGCAACGTCTGCTGGGAGTGAAAGAAAGCCTGGCACAGCATGCAGGGATTTCAACTGTTTATGCGGAAAGCGGCAAATCGGATGAAGAAATTGTTGGGGCTACTCAAAACGTGCTCAACCAACATCCAAATGTCGAGGCTTTTATCGCATTGAATGCCAATCATGTCGGACCGATGATGAAAGAAATCAGCAGAAGGGCCAAATTGGAGCCGTACTATCTTTATTCATTTGACGACGGTGCTGAAACAGCGTCATTGCTGGACCAGGGCAAGCTAGATGCGATGATTCAACAGTCTCCCGAACAGATGGGAGAGCGAAGCGTTGAGTTGATCATGCAATGGCTAAGAAATGAAGTTGTTCCTTTGGAATCCAGTGGATATATCACAGACATTCGTATTGTGAAAGGAGCGGAAGCAGGACCATGAATACGATTCAGAAAAAAATCTGGATGCTGGCAATCGTGGTGCTGGTGATGATGATTGCCATATGGCTGACGCTGACTTTCTACAATCAAAAAGTACAAACGCAATATAATGATATTCTTCAGCGCTATTTGCAGATGAATGAAATTACCAGTGAAAGCCAGCAGATGGTGACAGATTTGAATAATTATTTATTGATGCCTTCAGACGAAACACAATCCCGTCTTGAAGCCAGCAGAGAG
>JASLAI010000079.1 GCA_030147225.1 Planococcus sp. (in: firmicutes)
GTCATTTCAGATAGACCGACATCAGCAATAACTTGCTTTGCTAATTTCAGTTCCTCAGCGGTGAACCAGCCGATCAGATTTTTGAAAGAAGAACGATAACCAAACATGCCAGTGAGAACATTTTGCATCACACTCAAACGTGGAACCAAACTGAAATGTTGGAAAATCATACCTGTTTCCCGGCGTACTTCACGTAATTTTTCTTCATTGTGGACAGAAATATCCTTACCGTCAAAATAAATTTCTCCGCCGGTTGGTTGTTGCAGACCGTTCAAACAACGAATAAACGTTGATTTTCCCGCTCCGCTTTTACCCAGCACACAGACAAAATCACCTTTGTTCAGGGACAGGCTGATATCAGTCAGTGCTTCAACTTTAGTATCCGGATAATGTACAGATAAATTTTTCACTTGAATCATATAGCCACTCCTTTATATAACGCGATTTCGAATCGTGCTGGCTAAAAAGTCAATCGCAATGACCATAACCATAATGATCAATACATCCAATGAAACGGAAGAATACTGGAAGGTTTTAAAATCATTGAACAGCCGCTGTCCGATTCCGCCGCCGCCGATAAAGCCCAGTATGAGGGATGTACGGATAGCGACTTCAAACCGATAGAAAAACTGGGACAAAACATTCGGCCAAATTTGCGGAAGAATGCTGAAAAGATTGGCGAGCCATTTTTTCGCACCAACCGCCCGCATGGCTTCCTGTGGACCTGGATCGGCAGCTTCAATCAATTCAGAAACCAACTTACCAAAAACTCCTACATTGTGGAACATGATGGCAATGACTGCTGGAAAAGGTCCAAGACCAAGCGTAGTCAGCAAGATGAGCCCGAAGACGATTTCAGGGATCGATCGGACAAAACTCAGCACGACCCGGGTAATATGGAAAAGAAATTTGGAAGGTGCGGTATTGCGTGCAGCCATAAAGCTGATCGGCAAGGCGATCAATAATCCAAAAACACTTCCTAGAAAGGCCATCGCCAAGGTCTCGAACGTATCCTCTACCATACCCGGCAGCTTAGAAAAATCCATCGGCCACCATTGCGACAGGAAGTCGATCATATTACGAAAGTCCTTAAATTTGGAAAGGTCGAATTCCGTAATTCGCATGCTGAAATAAACCAGCACAAGGACGATTATCAATGTAATGAAATTGCTTTTTTTAAACCACAAGCTGATCAACTCTATTCTTCAATGATTCCTTGCTTTATCGCCGCTTGTTTGATGCTTTCGTAATCTTCATTGGTTGCTTCAGTAAAGCCGGTAGCACCAAATGCATCAAGGATTTCAGGGTCTTCAATTGCTAAAAATGCTTCGCGGAGTTTTGCGACTGTCTCATCATCTGTACTTTCCAGGACGGCCCATGGATATTGGAACAATGGTTCAGATTCCCAGACGATTTTTAATTGTTCAGAATCGATTTTCCCTGATTCAATTAATTGATTGTAAATCGCGCTGTCGACTGCACCTGCGTCAACTTGCTTGTTTTGGACAGCTAGTGCAGTAGCGTCATGTGATCCGGTATAACGGACACTCTCGAATTGGTTTTCCTGTTCGGATTCATATACATCGCGCTCCTGCAGTTCAATAGATGGGATCAGTGAACCTGAAGTGGAATTCGGATCACCGAAAGCAAACTGGACTTCGCCCGGATTTTCCAATAATTCATCTAAAGAAGTTACGGGATTATCTTTATGAGTAATAATATATGAATAATAGAATGGCTCACCATCGACCAATTGAGTGATAATTGCCTTGGCATTGCTGTTTGCTTCAGCGATGACATATGTCAATGGTCCGAGGTAGGCCATATCGATCTGGTCGTAATTCATAGATTCCACAACACCATTATAATCGGGATAGACTTCAATCTCGACTTCACGGTCTAATTCTTCGCTAAGGATTGTTTGTAACTTATCCATTGCTGTTTGCATTTCGCCTTCCGTTTGTGCAGGAATTACGCCAATCGTGAAGGGTTCCTCGTTGTCGGACGCTGTTGAGCTTTCATTTTCACTTGAATCGTTTCCGCAGGCAGCCAGGAACAACGCCAGGAAAAGTATAGAAATCGTTAAAATCCATTTTTTCATTGTAAGCACCTCTTCATGTTTTTGGTGGGGGGTTCAGCTGACAGTAAAACAAGGACTCAAGCAGAGTCCTTGTCAAAAGTTTAGAATACATTAGTTGAAGCTGGCCAGTTTAACGCAGTCAAGTTTTAAATAACTTGAATACGCCCTGCATTTTCACTTGTCACATTCCCAATGATGGCGGATTGAACATTGTTTTCAAGCAGTTCACTTTGTAAAGCGTCAGCTTCTGCTTCAGGAACCGAAATT
The DNA here is from genome assembly GCA_030147225.1 of Planococcus sp. (in: firmicutes). GTDB lineage: Bacteria > Bacillota > Bacilli > Bacillales_A > Planococcaceae > Planococcus. The sequence continues at coordinate 2,348 of JASLAI010000079.1, forward strand.
AGCAGGCCACCGGAAGTGACTGCATCGCAAAGGATCAATTGATCGAGTTCACTGATATCGTTCGCATAATCAATATCATCTGCAAGCCATTGGCGGTTTTTTCGTGTGCCGCCCGGAATAATGTTTTGTTCTGCAAGTTCTCTTGCACGTGACAGGACAGGTACGTCTTGACTGATGACTGTTACTCCGACATTGCCGCCTTTTGCGATTTCCATCGTATGGCCAAGCAAACCGAATCCAGTTACATCTGTACAGGCATTGACAGTATATTTTTCCATTACTTCTGCAGCGGTTTTATTCAATGTGGCCATGACGTTCATGACTTCATCCAAATCCTCTTTTTCCAGTATGCCTTGTTTGATGGCGGTTGTTAAAATGCCGACACCAATCGGTTTTGTTAAAATAAGGCGGTCTCCCGCTTTAGCGCCAGCATTAGAGCGAATACGGTCGGGATGAATCGTTCCTGTAACGGATAGACCGAATTTAGGCTCTTGGTCGTCAATGGAATGACCACCCACCAAAGTGGCTCCGGATTCCTTGACCTTATCGGAAGCACCAGCCAGTATATCAGCTAAAATGCTCTTATCCAATGTGTTGATTGGGAAAGCAACGATGTTCATAACGGTCAATGGCTTGCCGCCCATAGCATAGACATCGCTTAACGCATTGGCAGCACCAATTTGTCCAAACATATAGGCGTCATCGACAATCGGTGTAAAGAAATCCAATGTCTGGACTAGTGCTGTTTCATCATTAATTTTATAAACTCCTGCATCATCAGCTGTTTCCAGGCCGACCAGCAAGTTTGGATCGTCTACATTTTTCGGTAAGTGACGCAGAACCTGCGCCAGGTCCTCAGGACCAATTTTGCAGCCTCAACCGCCTTTTGTAGATAAAGAAGTTAGTCTTACGTTTTCTTTTTCAACCATGTCAATCTCTCCTTTTTTACACTCAATTGCTTGCTGCACATCGGAAATGCAGCTTAATTTAAGATACGTTGATAAATCTTCAGCAAAGTTTCAGCTTCGCGTTCACTTGAATGATGCTGCTTTACATAGGCTTCAGCGGACTGTCCTATATTTTGCCTTATTTTGTTATTATTCATTAGCTTTTCAGCATAATCAAGGAATTCGTTTCGGGTTTTGTATAAAAACCCAGTTTCCTCATTGGAAAGGATGCCGCTATTGCCCGGAATGTCTGATGCTAGTACCGGTAAAGAATATCCCATGGCTTCCAAAATCGTTGCCGGCTGACCTTCTGACAAGGAAGTGTTTAAGACAACATCGGCTTCTCGATAAACCGAACCCATCTCTTCATGGGGAATTTGACCGAGATAACGAATCCAGTCCTTATGGCGAT
>JASLAI010000100.1 GCA_030147225.1 Planococcus sp. (in: firmicutes)
TATAAGTGAGGAGATTATGTGGATATACGTCAGTTAACGTATTTTGTTGAAGTTGCCAAACATCAAAGTTATACAAAAGCTGCCCTGGCTCTTCATGTAACACAACCTACTTTAAGTAAGATGGTGAAAAACTTGGAGGAGGAAATGGGAGTAGTGCTGTTTGACCGCTCAGCGCGTCAAATCAGTTTGACCGATGCAGGCGAAGTGGTCTATGTACAGGCCCAAAAAATTATTCATAGCCTGGATGATCTGTCAGCGTCACTATACGATGTCATGAATTTAAAAAAAGGAAAAATTAAGATTGGTCTGCCGCCAGTGATCAGCACTTTATTTTTCCCCACAATCATTGCCGAATTTCAGCGTGCTTATCCTGAAGTTACAATCATGCTTGCTGAAGACGGCGCTAAAACAGTAGAACGGAAAGTATATGAAGGCGAGGTCGATTTGGGTTTTGTCATGCTCCCTGTCGATGATGAAAAATTTAATGTCGTTCCGTTTGTCGATCAAGAAATTAAATTGCTGGTCCATGAATCACATCCGCTTGCTCATCATGACTTGATTGATTTGATTGAGTTTAAAGAAGATCCCTTCTTATTGCTCAGCAAGGAATTCACTTTGAATAGCCGAACAGTCGAGTTTTGCATCAGTGAAGGATTTACGCCGAAAATCGCCTATGAAAGTTCGCAATGGGATTTTATAGTCGGAATGGTCGAAAAAAATCTCGGTGTCACCCTGATGCCAAAACTGATTTGTGACCGGGTTAAAGGAGGTCCTTATAAGATGATTTCACTGACCCATACATTTCCGTGGAGACTGGGCATCATCATGGCAAAAAATCGGTATGTGCCTTATGTTTCCCGTGAATTTATCACCTTGGTAGAAAAATTACCGAAAGTTTGAACCAAAAAAGGAGCTCCTCTTGGAAGCTCCTTTTTACTTGCTATAAGAAAACGATGATTGCCAATACAGCTGCCAGCACCAATCTATAGATGGCAAAGGGCACTAGTTTGATGCGGGAAATCAATTTTAAGAAGAAACGAATGGAGATCAATGCGAAAATGAAAGCTGACAAAAAGCCAACTACATAGAATGGCAAATAATCCATCGACAAGGTATCCCAGTTTTTCAGCACGGATACGAGGCTCGCTCCAAACATGATAGGAACCGCCATGATAAATGTGAAATCAGCTGCGACCCGGTGATTCAGACCAAATAGGACACCGCCTGAAATTGTAGCACCTGATCGGGAGAACCCTGGCCATAAGGACAGACATTGCACAAGACCGATTTTTAAAGCTTGAAAATATGTAATTTCATCCAAAGAGTTGACCGAAGGATTTTTAGGGCCGAACTTGTCCGCCACGATCATTAGGATTGCTCCAACAACCAATGCATAGATTACGGTCTCTACACCAAACAAATGATCATCGATTAAATCCTTAAACGCGAATCCGAAAACCACTGCCGGCAGCATGCCAATGATGACATGCAATAGATTGAAGCTTGAGTTTTCCGGCTGTCCCTCAATCTTATACAAACCGATCAAGTTGAAAAGACGCTTCCAAAAAACGACGACAACCGCCAATATAGATCCCAGTTGAATAACAATCTTGAACGTATTAGATGGATATTTCCCCAAAAATTCCTGTGACTTCAGCCACATATCATCGACGATGATCAAGTGGCCAGTAGAAGAAACTGGAGCGAATTCTGTCATTCCCTCCACAAAACCTAAAATCAAAGCTTTAAGTAAATCAAACCAATCCATTTGTGCTGATCCTGCTTTCTATAATAAAATAAACGCTGAACTTAGAACGCATCAGCACGGTTAAAGGTTGCATCCATTTCACATAGAACAAATGCTTTTCAGGCATTCATCTTCCAGCTTTTATTTTTACTGCGGTTTCGATCGGTTCTTCTCCCTTGGCCACTTCCAAGATCTGTCCAGCAGTTTCAGGATACTTGAGCAGTTCTGCTAATGTGCCAGCAACGTCTTCACGTGAAATCGTATCATACATAAGCGTATAGCCTAAATTCACTTTTCCCGTGCCAGATTGATCTGTTAATGTTCCAGGTCTTAAAATGGTCCAATCCAAAGCGGTTTTTACCAAATCGACCTCCGATTGCCGTTTAATCTTCATGTAATGCTCAAAACCGGCAGAAGTTTCTTTGCCGCGTCCAGCGTCTGGGAATGCCGAGACTAGCAAAAAGCGGCGGACATCTGCCATTTCGGCAGCTTTCGCAATCTTTACTAAGCCTTCCCCATCGATGGCAGTTGTCAATTCCTCGCCTGCGCCGCCTGCTCCTGCAGTAAAGACTACAGCGTCACAAGTCTTAAGAAGCTGCGCAAATTCAGCTGCATCTGTACCGATAAGATCTGCTATGACCGTGCGAATGCCCTGTGCTTCCAATTGTTCTGCCTGTTCTGCCTTGCGAATAAATCCAACTGGATCATCCCCGCGCTGGGCAAGAATCTGTCCTAACTTACTGCCAACTTTTCCATTTGCTCCGATAATCGCCACTTTCATATGCCGCACTTCCCTTCATCTTATTGGATCTGCTGTGTTTAAGTTTACCAAAGACCCAACAGTTTCCACCACAATCCGCCTGCACCCATCCAAACCACAATGTGGATCAGCGAAATGATAAATCCAAGTTGCCACCATTTTTTCTGGCTGACATAGCCGCTGCCAAAAAAGACCGGAGCCGGCCCTGCACCATAATGAGTTAAGCAGCCAAACAAATTGCTGAAAAAAGCCAAAATAAGTGCTGATAATAAAGGCGGAGCTCCTGCCGCTACGATTACAGACAAAAAGGCGGCATACATAGCACTGACATGCGCTGTATTGCTGGCAAAGAAATAATGCGAGTAGAAATAGACGATTGCCAAAATAATCAAAGTCGGCATCCACGATAATTGGTTTACCGAATTTTGCATCAGCCCGCTAAACCATGGAACCATCCCTAGAACATTCAAGTAGGTCGCCATCATTACCAGAACAGCAAACCACACAAGCGTATCCCAAGCACCTTCTTCTTTCTTAATATCCGACCAAGTCAAAACCTGTGTCAGCAATAAAACGCTCAATCCTACAAAGGCACTGGTAGTGGCGCTAATACCAAAGTTATCACCAAAAATCCATAGGACAAGCAACAGCAGAAATACACCGATCATGTACTTTTCTTCATTTTTTAAAGGTCCCATATCGTCAAGCTTTTGTTTTGCTATAGACGCAGCTTCAGGTGTTTCTTTCAATTCAGGGGGATAGAGTTTGTATATGACCAAAGGTATCAGAATTAGACTGATCAACCCTGGCACTAGTGCAGCTAATGCCCATCCGCCCCAAGTAATTGTAACCCCGGTAATATCCTGGGCAATTTGGACAGCCAAAGGATTAGCTGCCATCGCCGTCACAAACATAGCCGATGTGATCATGTCTCCCTGGAAAGACACTTTCGTCAGAAATGCTCCGACTCTCCTTTCAGTTCCATCTTCCACTCTTGAATCGTAAGTTTCAGAAAGCGACCGGATAATCGGAAAAATAATTCCGCCAGCCCGTGCGGTATTGGATGGCATAGCCGGTGCCAATACAAGGTCACTGAAAAGCATGGAATAGGAAAGCCCGAGTGTTTTCTTTCCAAACATCCGAACAAAAATATAAGCAATTCTTGTACCCAATCCCGTCTTGATAAATCCACGTGAAATAAAGAAAGCTATAACGATCAGCCAAATCGTGGTGTTTTGAAAACCACGATTTG
>JASLAI010000105.1 GCA_030147225.1 Planococcus sp. (in: firmicutes)
CGCCGATATTTCCAGCTAATGGCGAGACGAAATTGGCAATCAAATCACCAATTCCAGTATAGGTAATGATTCCGATCAGCATACTGACAAAAGCCATGAACGGCAAAATATTCTTCAGTACCTGATCGATGGTTTCGCGTCCGGCCTGATAGAAAATCCCGACAACTTTACCGGCTCCACGGCCGATTCTCTCGATGATGTTCATTTTTTTCGGCTTCTGGTATCCAGCCGCTTTCCGCTTTGCTTCTTCTTTTATCTCCTGTGGCGTCTTTTGGCGTGCCGCCGGACTTTCCACTTTGTTGACCGCATCTTCTACCGCATCCTGATCTTCATAAGGAGCAGCTACTGCACTGATGTTTTCAAGCGTGACACCGGATACGAAATTTCCTTCATTGATGAATTTCATCAATGGTCCCGAAGGCGATGTTGCATTAACATTGATCGTTAAAATATCCATCTTCGGATAAACCCCGCAACGGGCAGTCCCGCCGCAATCGATGATGACACAAGCCATGGTCTCTTTACCGTAGGAACCTTTAAATCCATCCACTGCTTCGGCCCCAGTCAGTTTTGCAATTTCTTCAGCGACCGGATGAATACCGCCGCCTGTTACAGAGACAATATAGCGTTTTTCTTCATTTGGCCGAATGGTCAACGGTCCGCCCCAACCGCCTCTGCCTTTCGTTACTGTTACTGGCTTATAGTTCAATGGCGTCTGAATGCTGCTCATTTTCTTTACCTCCCTTTTTTAAACCACTCGGATGATTAGACTTCCATGCCCCGCGCTTTCATCATGCGTACTGTGATGATTTCGGTGACAATGCCTCGTATCAAAATGACGATAACCCCTACAATAAAGAAGCGAATCGCCAACGGTCCCAACGAGAAGCCTAATTGTGTGATACCAGCTGAAATCCCTAAGTAAACGAATAACTCAGCAGGGTTGGCGTGCGGGAACAAACCTGTGATTGGATGCACAAAAGATACTGCCGAGTCGTAAAAGGCGGGCTTTTGCTTTTCCGGTAAAAACTTCCCGAAGGTATAGGCCATTGGGTTGGTCAGGAAGAAAACCGCTAGTACAGGAAACAGCGTATAGCGCAAAATGATATTTTTGGTACTCTTGCGTGCCAGATTGTTGATCCGCTCTTCCCCCACCAAACGGATAAATGCATTGACTGCGGTGATCAGGACAACAAGCAATGGAATAATGCCGGTCACCAGACCTACAAACGTATCTCCACCTGCTTGGAACATGCCAATAAACCCTTCTGCCAATCTAACTAAAAAGTCCATTTTTTCTTCCTCCTCATACCGCTAGATTTGTCTTCTCATTCATTTGAGATTCTATTTTTTCAATTGCCATCTTAAAAGCCAGATCCGCCGGTTCTTCTCCAAGAACTGCCTTTACTGCATCTAATGGCAACCCAATATATTTTGTATAAGGTTCAAAACGGCTGAATACTGTGACCCCCCGCATCAATCGACTTTCGACGATGGTTCCGGTGTCATCGATAACCAAAATTGCTATTGCCCCTATGCCAAGCTTCTGTTTCTGGATGCCGACACCCAAATACCCCGACGGTCTTCTGCTCAACTCCCTGATTGTTCCGTGATAGTTTTTTAATTGCGCCTTGGTCATCCAAATTTGAAGCAGCCAGACTGCAGCAAAAACAACGATGAACCATCCCCACATATTTTTTCGCCCCCTCTTTTACATTTGTTCAGCATTGTGACATTTGATATTATCACTTATTATAAAAGCGCTTACACGATAAATCAATAGTTAATTAAAAGAAAATTCTATTTATTTTATCTGTTTTTATTATTAATCCAATAATAAAGAAGGCGCCAGCGAATGGGTTTAATCGTCTAGTCACGTTCTTAATATCTCCGAGGCGAGATTTTCTATTCAAAAAAAGAACCACTCCGGAAGTCATATGCCATGACTTTCAGGAGTGGTTCTTTTGAAATCTGTTTATTTTTGAAACTGTCCGATAAACTCATTCAGACGATCCAAGGTTTTGATATTCTCGTTGCAGGCTGCAGAATCTTGGCAAATGTAATTGCCTCGTTTGATAAACTGGTCCTGCCCCGAACTTTTGGTCTTGGCGATGAGCATGCCTACCTCACTGTGGCGGTTGCAGATGGTGCAGATCCCCTGTTTTCCGCTGCGGGTAAAACTGCCTTGAACGCCAATCAGCTGATCGTTTTCATCAGCAACTAAATACATCAGATTGGAACTTTCTGTCCAGGCCAAGTAGGAAGTTCTGCCGAAGTTGATCGTCTCCATCTTTGGTCCTTTAAACTTTTTTGCTTTCGGGAATAACTTCCTCAACCCTTGGTCGGTCACTGATTTGAATGGAATGATATAGGGCTGTAGCTGTTCCAGGAATGCTTCCGCATCAACGAGTTCTTTTACCTGCACCAAGGGACCCAGGATTTTCTTTTGCTGCTCGGTAAGTGATGGGAACAGCTTATTGACCTTCTCATAGGCGAGATGCCGCAAGACATTCAGCACTTCTGCATCATTGGCGCTCGCTTGTCCTGCCACCAGGATTTTTGTCTGGTCTTTGATGAAATTGTATTGGTCGTTTCGGATAAACGCTTTTGGATTGTCTGCCGTGCTGTCACTGTTTTGATTCGTTTCTTTTACATGGATCATGTGAGCCCACTCCTTATGTTTTATTGGCTGCGTATATAAGGAAGAAAGCCGGGCGTAAAGAACGGCTGTTTTTGCGGGAGCGATTAGTTCTTGCTTGTACCCCCATGCAAAGTATCGCCTCTCCAAATACCAGGCTTTGCATGAGTTTTTTCTGACGCTGACAATTGAACTGCGATTGTCATCTGATACCACCTCCTTTAAAGGCAAGGGTTCTGCTTGTGGTTTTATCATACTTTATCCTGTGCCTGTTTTCCATTCAAAGAATTTGTAGGTATTGGCTAAAGAAGACAGCTAACCGTTCTTTGTCCCGAGGATGCTAAAAAATTACTTATA
>JASLAI010000418.1 GCA_030147225.1 Planococcus sp. (in: firmicutes)
TAGCTGGCTGTTCGGAGCGGCAGCAGCGATGTCAGCAGTGGTGCTCGGCTGGTCGGTTTTAGCAGATGGCTATTTGTTTGATGGCCTGTCCAGCCGATTAAGTGCGGCTTTGACAACGGCCACAGCCATCCCGCTTGGTGCTTTCGTATTCATGGTACTGATCGGCAAAAGCCGGATCATTACGGAAAAAGAAAGGTACATCATTCCGTTCGGCCGCAAGCTGGCCGGATTTCAGTTAGCAATAAATTCAAAGAAAAAAGGTGAAAAACGATGAACCCCATCCACATAATCGGCCTCGGTGCCGGAGATTTAGATCAATTGCCGCTTGGTGTCTATAAAAAGCTGAAGGCTGCGGATAATTTATACGTACGTACTGAAGACCATCCGGTACTGACCGAACTGGCGCAGGAAGGTATTACTTTTAAGAGCTTTGACTCAGTTTATGAAAAACACGATACATTCAGCCCCGTGTATGAGGAAATTGCGGAAACTCTGATCGGTTTATCACTGCAGACAACGGTGATTTATGCCGTGCCGGGTCATCCTTTAGTGGCCGAGCAGACCGTGCAGAACTTAATTGCTGCTGAAAAGCAGGGCCGCTGCCAATTGGCCATAGAGGGAGGACACAGCTTCCTGGATTCACTGTTTGGTGCGCTTCGCATCGATCCGATTGAAGGCTTTCAGTTGATGGACGGTACGGAAATGACCAGTGACCAAGTGAACATGACCCAGCATTTGCTGATTGCGCAGGTCTATGACAGCTTTAGCGCATCCGAAGTCAAATTGACGCTGATGGAAAAATACCCGGATGATTATCCGGTGACAATCGTGACAGCTGCCGGCTCTAAAGATGAAGTGCTGCGTACAGTACCGCTTCATGAATTAGACCGCGCATCCGAAGTCAACAACTTGACCACGGTCTATGTGCCGCCTGCTGCTGAGCAGACGCAGCGTTTAAAGGAGTGGCAGACTTTCCGCAGCATCATTGCGAAGCTGAGAAGTCCTGAAGGCTGCCCGTGGGACCGCGAGCAGACACATGAGTCGCTGAGTCCATTTTTGATTGAGGAAGCACATGAGCTGCTTCAGGCAATTCAGGAAGGTGACGATCAAGCGATTGCGGATGAATTGGGCGATGTTTTGCTTCAGGTGTTCCTGCATGCCCAAATCGGTCAGGATAACGGCTATTTCCTATTAGAGGATGTACTTGAATCTATCAGCGGAAAAATGATTCGCCGCCACCCGCACGTCTTCGGTGATGTGAAGGCTGAAAATGCCGATCAAGTTGTCGCTAATTGGCAAGAAATCAAAGCGCAGGAAAAACCGGTTGCTGAGTCTTTATTGGAAGGACAGGACCGTTTCAGCTCTTCGTTGACCACGTCGTTCAATTACCAGAAAAAAGCGGCAAAAGTTGGATTCAGCTGGCCGGACGCTGCTGGTGCATGGGATAAATTCTATGAAGAATTGCAGGAATTTCAGCAGGAAGTGGCGAAAGGTTCCAAAGCCCGCCAATTAGATGAACTCGGCGATTTATTGTTCACTTTGGTGAACATTGCCCGTTTCTTCGACCTGTCACCGGAAGAAGCGATGATGCAGGCGAACCGGAAGTTTCAAAGCCGCTTTCAATATGTAGAACAACAGGTAAAAGAAGGAACCGGAAACTTCAGCGATTATACACTAGAGCAGCTGGATGAATTCTGGAACCAGGCCAAATTATTGGCAAGAAAGGAAGACTGACATGCGCCTCGATAAATTTTTGAAAGTTTCACGTTTGATTAAACGCCGGACCTTGGCGAAGCAAGTAGCCGATCAAGGTCGCATCACAGTAAATGGCAATAAAGCGAAAGCCAGCTCGGTCATTAAAGAAAACGATGAGCTGCAAATCCGTTTCGGCCAAAAAGTCGTCACGGTTCGTATTGATATGCTGAAAGAAGTCGCGAAAAAAGAAGAAGCGGCCAATATGTACACCATCCTGAAAGAAGAAAAATTGGACAAGGTCGAACCTGAATTTATTGATGACGAAGCCTAATAAGGTTTAAAACCTGCCTTGAGCAGGTTTTTTTCTGGACAAAATGCATCATAGATAAAGCCAGTTGTTTTCTACATAATGAAAAAATAGCAAACGACACAAATTCCAAATTCGGATTTGTGGAAAGGACTTGAGAAAATTGCAAAAAGAATCAATAGCTAAAAAAACTGGATTGGCCGCCGCTGCCGCGTTGCTGATCGCCATAACCTTAGCGCCTCAGTATGGCGCAATATCGATTGGCATGAGTCAGGCCAGTGCGGCGTCTTCTTTTCAAGACGTCACGACATTTAAAAAGGAAGTCGATTTTCTGGCTGGTTTGGGCATCATCAAAGGGTTTCCCAACGGCAGCTTCAAACCTACAGCTACCATCAACCGCTTGGATGCAGTACGAATGATTCTGCGTGAAATGAAGCCGGCAGAAACAGTTTCACCCAATCCAGGATTTACTGATCTGAAACCGGGTATGCCGGGATATGAGGAAGTATCCAAGGCGGTTGAGCTCGGCTTTATCACAGGCAAGGAAACTGGTGAAGGCATGAAATACTTTGATCCCAAAGGAGCGCTGACGCGTGGGGAAATGGCTAAGATTTTAACGGAGGCATATCGTTTAACAGCCAACGAAGGAATTTCATTTACGGATGTCGGTTCTAACTATTGGGCGAACGCATACATAAGCCGGTTGGCGACAGCGGGAATCACCAATGGATTCCCAAGCGGAGAGTTCAAACCGAAAGAGCCTCTGCAGCGTCAGCATTTTGCAGGATTCATGGCGCGTCTATTGGCTCCTGCTGAGTTTCCGCTTGTCACAGCACAACCTGAAAAATCTATTAGGTACAAGACAATCGACCAATTGAATATGCGCTCGAAGGCGGGCGTCGAAAATCCGCTTGTCGGCTCGATTCCTGAAGGGAAAACCGTCGAGTATCTTAGCAAAGAGGGCAATTGGTATAAAGTGAAGTACGGCACTCAGACAGGGTGGGTAAATTCAGCTTACTTGATCAAAGAAACAGCAGGACAAAAAGCTGCTTACCCTGCAC
>JASLAI010000134.1 GCA_030147225.1 Planococcus sp. (in: firmicutes)
TGTCTGTTTCGAAATTTGGACAATCGCTCCTCTTCCCGTAAAGCAGGTCTCTCCTTTTTCATTGACGGTCCAGTAATGGACATCAACAGAAGATGTGCCGACTCGCGCTACCTTGACATGAACGTCTAGTTTTTCGTCGAAAAACACCTGCTGTACAAAATCCACCTGCATATCCGCTACGACTGGAAACAACTCGTTCCCTTCCTTAAGCCAACTTTGCATCAGGCCCATCTCTTTCATGAATTCAATACGCGCAAACTCAAAATAAGCGATTGGCACAGTGTTATTGACATGCCCAAACATATCGGTTTCAGAAAAACGGACCTGTACTGGTGCGGAGAAGAAAAAATCCTGTTTCCACACTTCAAAATCATCAATATAATTTGCCTTCATAGGAAACCTCCGGTAGATTGACTTGGTAAATGGAGCAAAACAGCTTGATTTGCACGATCACTTCGACCGTTTGGAGGCATAGCTCTGAAAAGACAGGTAAAGCACACCAGTCTTTTGGCTTCGAGTAGCCCCTGGATACGTCAGGATTAAAGATGTTAAAGAATCTCATAAGGTTTTGAGCATATGACGATTTGCTAAAACAATTTATTTTCCTAGCCGATGACAGCACGGCTCTTGAGAGAAAGAGTGGAAAGCTTCCGCTTAGAACGAGGTTTTCTCTTTTTCCAACTTGCATAAATCAAACTTAAGGATTCTTTTTCATTTTCTTAGTATATCAAAAACTTTCTTAAAGAACAGGCATTTGATAATCTGGACAAAATTAAAAACCCCGCCGCAGCGGGGTTTCCAATAAATACTAGTCAACCATTCTATCGCTTCCGAAGAAGTTGCGGAACATTTGAACAGTGGTATCGCGGTTCAAAGCTGCGATTGAAGTTGTCAAAGGAATTCCTTTTGGACAAGATTCTACACAGTTTTGTGAGTTACCGCAGCTTGCTAATCCGCCTTCACCCATAATCGCGTTTAAGCGTGCATCGCGGTTCATGGCACCCGTCGGATGAGCGTTCATCAAACGAACTTGTGAAAGTGGTGCAGCTCCGATGAAATCGGATTTATCGTTAACGTTCGGGCATGCTTCAAGACATACACCGCATGTCATGCATTTAGATAGTTCGTAAGCCCATTGGCGTTTGCGTTCAGGCATACGTGGTCCCTCTCCAAGGTCATGCGTGCCATCGATTGGCACCCATGCTTTCACTTTCTTCAACGAGTCGAACATCCGGCTGCGGTCGATGACTAGGTCACGGACAACAGGGAAAGTTTTCATCGGCTGAAGGCGGATCGGCTGTTCCAATTGATCAACCAAAGCAGTACACGATTGACGCGCTTTGCCGTTGATGATCATTGAACACGCGCCACAAACCTCTTCCAGACAGTTCATATCCCAGTTTACAGGAGTGGTTTTCTTCCCTTCCATGTTGACAGGGTTACGACGAATTTCCATCAATGCCGAAATGACATTCATGTTCATTACATATGGCAACTCGAACTTTTCCCAATACGAATCTTCATCCGTAGAGTTTCTGCGCTCGATTTCAAATAGTACCGTTTTTGCTGCTTCACCCATGGTAAATTAGCCCCCTTCTATATTATGCTTTTGCTGAATAATCACGTTTACGCGGTGGAATCAACGATGTATCGACTTCTTCATAATGGAAGATAGGTGCATCATAGCCATTGAATTTAGCCATCGTTGTTTTCAGGTATTCTTCATCATTACGTTCCGGGAAATCCGGTTTGTAATGAGCTCCGCGACTTTCGTTCCGGTTTAGTGCGCCGATTGTGATTACTCGAGCTAAATGTAGCATATTTCGCAATTGACGTGTGAACATTGCACCTTGATTGCTCCAAAGCTGAGTGTCGGTGATGCTGATGCGGTTGAAACGTTCAAGCAGTTCCTGGATTTTTTCATCCGTTTTCTGCAAACGATCGTTGTAGCGTACAACTGTTACATTGTCTGTCATCCATTCGCCCAGCTCCTTGTGAAGAACGTAAGCGTTTTCTGTGCCATCCAATGCCAAAATCTCTTCCCATTTGCGTTGTTCTTCTGCTTCGGCTTTATCGAAAATAGCTGATGGAAGATCTTCCGCCAATACTTCAATTCCTTTAGCGTATTCTAAAGCGTTCGGTCCTGCGACCATTCCACCGTAAATTGCTGAAAGCAGTGAGTTTGCGCCCAGACGGTTGCCGCCGTGCTGAGAATAATCACATTCACCTGCTGCCAAAACGCCAGGGATGCTTGTCATCTGATGGTCATCAACCCATAATCCGCCCATCGAATAATGGACAGCCGGGAAGATTTTCATCGGTACTTTACGAGGATCATCACCTGTGAACTTCTCGTAGATTTCGATGATTCCACCTAATTTGATATCAAGTTCTTTTGGATCTTTGTGTGAAAGATCCAGGTAAACCATGTTCTCGCCGTTAATGCCAAGTTTTTGGTTGACGCAGACATCAAAAATTTCACGTGTTGCGATATCACGCGGAACAAGATTTCCGTATGCTGGATATTTTTCTTCAAGGAAGTACCAAGGTTTGCCGTCTTTGTAAGTCCAAATACGTCCGCCTTCCCCACGAGCTGATTCTGACATCAAACGCAGTTTATCATCTCCTGGAATCGCCGTCGGGTGGATTTGAATAAATTCACCGTTCGCATAGTAGGCACCTTGTTGATAGACGATGGAAGCCGCTGAACCTGTATTAATGACTGAGTTCGTAGATTTCCCGAAAATAATTCCCGGTCCGCCGGTTGCCATAATAACAGCATCTGCACGGAACGATTTGATTTCCATTGTCGTCATATTTTGAGCAGTGATTCCTTTAGCTACACCTTGCTCGTCAAGAACAAGACCAAGGAATTCCCAGCCTTCGTATTTTGTAATCAGTCCGCTTACTTCGTAGCGGCGAACCTGCTCATCCAACGCATACAATAATTGCTGGCCAGTTGTTGCGCCGGCAAATGCTGTTCTGTGGTACATCGTTCCACCAAAGCGGCGGAAGTCCAATAGACCTTCCGGCGTACGGTTGAACATAACGCCCATACGGTCGAACATGCGGATAATTCCTGGTGCTGCATCCGCCATTGCTTTTACAGGGCGCTGATTCGCAAGGAAGTCGCCGCCGTAAACAGTATCATCAAAGTGGATATCCGGAGAATCCCCTTCACCTTTTGTATTAACCGCTCCGTTGATCCCGCCTTGCGCACATACTGAGTGGGACCGTTTAACGGGAACGATTGAAAATAAATCAGCGGGAGAACCTGCCTCTGCAACTTTAATTGCTGCCATTAAGCCGGCAAGGCCACCACCGACGATAGAAATTTTGCCCTTCGCCATGTTAGTATTCACTCCTCTTTTAGTTCACCAATGATTGAAGCATTCTTAAACGAATGCGAACAATGCTCTGATACCAATAATCGATAATACAATAAATACTAGAAGCGTGAAATAAGTTGCATTACGCTGTGATGCTTCAGATTGTGTAATTCCCCAAGTCACAAGGAAAGACCAAATTCCGTTTGCAAAGTGGAAAACCGCTGCCAAGACACCAACGATATAGAATGCCAACATGAACGGATTGTTTAAAATGTTTTCCATCATATTGAAATCAGCTTCAGCAGCTGCTCCGATTGCAACTTGGAATCTCGTTTCAAAGACGTGCCAAGCGATGAAGACTACTAGGAAGACCCCTGTATAGCGTTGTGCAACAAATAGCAAGTTGCGCATGTAGCTATAATGGCCCGGGTTGTTCTTCGAAGTAAACGCTATGTATAGACCGTAGAACGCATGATACATGAGCGGTAAATAGATGACAAATATCTCCAAGAAGATGACGAACGGAAGATTTGCCATAAAGTGGGATGCAGTATTGAATGACTCTGCCCCTTGCGTAGCAAAATGATTGACGATTAAGTGCTGCGTCAAGAATAAACCGATAGGAATGATCCCCAACAATGAGTGCAGCCTGCGCATTAAAAATTCACGATTTTCCAAAAATTTTACCCCCCTCAAAACATTGATTGGCAGCCTCCAAAGCAAACGATATATTACGAAAGCACCTGAAGCCGCACACCATCATGATACAATAATATGACATATTTATTGTACTCTTCCGTACTTAGGAGCGTCAAGGCAACGAATCGCTTTTGAAGAGATAGTTACTATGCATTCTAAAGGGTAAAAACGCTCTATCTATATAGAAACTCCAGAGAATGTAACCGTTTTAGCAGAATCATATCAAAAAGCGATTCTCTAATTGAGAATCGCTTTTCGAGCCGTAATCGCACTATTCTACTGTTTACAACAATGTTGCGTTTTTGCTATTGAGAATTTGAACATTTTGTGAATTTTTTCACTTGCGGTCTTTATTATCTGTTGAATCCTGATTTTCCAAGCTAAACGGTGCCTAAAGTGTTTGAATTTCAGAGAGGCCGTAAGAATCGTG
>JASLAI010000132.1 GCA_030147225.1 Planococcus sp. (in: firmicutes)
CTTTTCTGTTGTATTTATTCCAGATCATCGTCCCAATGGCGACTTTTGCCCGATTCTTTACAGAGCTTCAAAAAGCCAAAGGCGCTACTGAACGAATTATCGGGATTTTGGAACTGCCATTGGAAGAACTGCAGCAGAAGCCGGATGTGGACATTGCTGGAAAAACTTTGCGTGTCGAGAGTTTGAGCTTTGCTTATGAAAAAGGTGAGAAGGTGCTTGAGGATGTAACGTTTGAAGCGCAGCCAGGTGAAATGATCGCTTTTGCAGGCCCAAGTGGAGGCGGAAAGACTACTGTTTTCGGTTTGATCGAACGATTTTATGAGCCGGTATCAGGAGAGATTTCAATTGGAAACATTCCTGTCAACGAACTGTCAATCGCTTCCTGGCGGGATCAGATCGGTTATGTTTCCCAAGAAAGCGCCATGATGGGTGGAACCATCCGCGAAAATCTGACATATGGCTTACCGGAGTCGGAAACGATTTCTGACGAGGAGCTTTGGCGCGTTGTACGCATGGCTTATGCGGAAGACTTTATTCGTGGCTTTGCTGATGGGCTGGATACCGAGGTCGGGGAACGCGGAGTGAAATTATCAGGTGGGCAGCGTCAGCGTATTGCCATAGCACGCGCTTTTTTGCGCGATCCGAAAGTTCTGATGATGGACGAAGCGACCGCAAGTTTGGACAGCCAGTCAGAAGGCATCGTCCAACAGGCTTTAAGCCGGTTGATGGAAGGGCGCACAACTTTGGTGATCGCTCACCGGTTGTCGACGATTGTGGATGCAGATAAAATTGTCTTTATTGAAAAAGGACGTGTTACAGGAATCGGTACACACAAAGAACTGACAGCTTCTCATTCACTTTACCGTGAGTTTGCCGAACAGCAATTAACTTGAATAAGTTGCTTGACCTTCACGTTGCGGTAAGGTGTATGGTGAATTTATCAGGAGGTGGAGAGATGGAATACACCGTGCAAAAGCTGGGAAACTTGGCTGGCATTAGTACAAGGACGCTGCGATATTACGATGAAATCGGACTTTTGAAGCCGGCAAGAAAGAGCGCATCGGGATATCGGATCTATGGCCAGCAGGAAGTGGATAAGCTGCAGCAAATCCTTTTCTACCGTGAACTTGGAATGGGCCTGGAACAAATAAAGTACATCGTCAACGATTCCAGTTTCGATTTTCAGGAAGCCTTGAAAGAGCACCGGGAAAAACTTCTCGCCAAACGCATGAAATTGGACCTCTTGATTACCAATGTGGAAAGGACCATTTCTGCAAAAGAAGGGGAGAGCATCATGGCTGATAAAGAGAAATTTCAGGGATTCAAGCAAAAGCTGATCGATGACAATGAACGGCAATACGGAGAAGAAATACGCGGCAAATATGGTAATGAGGTAATCAATCAGTCCAAGGCCAAAATGCTCAATATGAGCGAAGAGCGATATCGTGAATTCACCAGTTTGGAGCGGCAGGTATTGCATAGTTTGGCGGCTGCCGTTAAAACCGGTGATCCATCGAGTGATGCGGCGCAGCAATCCGCTGATTTGCATCGCCAGTGGCTGGGCTTTACGTGGCCATCTTATAGTGGGGAAGCGCATATGGGGCTGGCTGAAATGTATGTGGCAGACGAACGTTTTGCTTTGTATTACGATAAGGTGCATCCGGGAGCAGCCCAATTCCTGCGGGATGCGATTGCAGTCTATACGGAACAAAAATAAGAGAAAAATTTTGCGAATGCAGACAGTCCTGAGAAATTGGGACGTCTGCATTTTTTATGTGTGGTTTGATTCTGATTTGTAAGGTGAATTTTTCTGAGCGTGCACAAACTTGTGTGAACGTGCATAAATTCTGCTGAACGTGCGTAAATTCAAAGGAACGCGCATATACTTCAAATCAGCTATGCGGATGAAGAACAGCCGCTTCACAGAACCGTCCTATGCTCTTTGAGTCTAGATGGTTGCTTCAATTTTTCTGTTTACAAAGCATTAACAAATGTTTACACCTTTGTTATGGCATATTTCTGTGAGCTTGGTATACTGAAAGCAATTAAAGCAGCTGCCAACGATTCGTTTTAATCGAAAAGGAGAGGTTTGCATGCACGGGAAGAACAAGAAGGCGCCGATTATTAAAGTCATGTCATTTAATATTGCTCATGGTTTAGGGATGGATGGAATCGTTAATTTAGAAAAGACCGCTGAAGTCATTGAGGATTCCTGTGCTACCATTATTGCCCTGCAGGAGGTAGACCGTTATTTTTCTGCCCGCAGTTCATTTGTTGACCAAGTGGAGTGGCTAAGCGAAAGACTTGGCATGTATGCTGCTTATGGAGCCAATATGAACTTTGTACCTGAAGACTCAGAAAGGCCGAATCGCCAATACGGCAATGTGATTTTAAGCAAGCACCCAATCAAATATGTAGAAAATCATTTATTGTCGCAGGTTTATTGTCAATTTGGCAATAACGAGCAGCGGGGTATTTTGGAAACTGTCATTGAAGTGGATGGAATTTACTTAAGTGTGTTTAATACTCATTTAGCGTTGAAAGATGAAGAACTTGCCGTCAGCATCGATGAAATTTTGGCGATTGCTGGGAAAAGTCATTTTCCGCGAGTTATTGCGGGGGACTTTAACGCCTCTTCCTCAAACATTCATATGCAAAAGTTGAACAAACACTTTAGAGATACCTTCCTTAAAATGAAAAGAGGGGACGCCTACACGTATCCGTCTCCTTACGAAAATAAAGAAACAAATGAAGTTTTTTGGCCGGCGACGCGAATCGATTACATTTTTTCTGACATCGATGTGGATGTTTTACAAGTAGCGGTTATTGAAACTTCGGTTTCCGATCATTTGCCGATTGTGGCAGATATGGTATTGGCTGACGTTAAAGTGGGCAGTAAAAACCGTGTACAAAAAGTGCGGGCGAAAGTTTAAGCAAGTGTACTCATTTTATTATATGCAATAAAAAAACCGGAAGCTCTACTGGAGAGCTTCCGGTTTTTGTTATCCGTAAATCTGCTTGTTTGAAAGCTGTTCGCGTCTGCACAATTTGACCAGTAAATAGACAAATGGCGTATCGGCTGCAGCTACTAGCCATTTAAATACGTATTGCGTGATAATCATACCGAGCAATGCGCTTGTTGGCATAGTGCCGTAAAAAGCGATAGTGATGAAAATGGTGGTATCCACCAATTGGCTGACCATCGTCGAAGCATTATTGCGCACCCACAATTTCGAATCGCCATGCTGCTTTTTTAACTTATGAAAAATGGTGACATCCAGGTTCTGACTGATGAAGTAAGAGACAAGACTCGCTAGTGTCACCCGGAAACCAGCTGAAAAAATGGTTTCGAACGATTGCTGATCTGCAAAGAAAGGAGCAGCCGGCAAGTGGATGGCGAAGAAAATAAATGCAAGAGCACAAAGCTGTGTGACGAATCCTGCAGTGACAGTTTGCCTCGCCGCTTCCTTGCCGTATACTTCTGCAATAGTATCCGTGATAGGAAATGTAAAGACATAGACGATGACCGCAGCTGGCAATACGGCCCATTCACTGATACTAAATAATTTGACTGCCAAAATATTCGAAAGAACCAACAGGCCGACAAACGCACCGTTCAAGTAAAGCAACATCTATTGTGCCCCCTTACCGGTTGGTGATCGTTTCAGGATTCATGTCGTGGTTCATCATCCGGTACGATGCCATTTCTTCGTATTTTGTACCTGGTTTGCCATAGTTTGTATAAGGGTCGATAGACAATCCGCCGCGCGGCGTAAATTTCCCCCACACTTCGATATAACGGGGATCCATCAAGTTAATCAAATCATTCATGATGATATTGACCACATCTTCGTGGAAATCTCCATGATTGCGGAAGCTGAATAAATAAAGCTTCAATGATTTGCTTTCCACCAGTTTCTTGTCTGGGATAAAGCTCAAGTAAATGGTCGCAAAATCAGGCTGTCCTGTTTGCGGGCATAGTGACGTGAATTCTGGGCAATTGAACTTTACAAAGTAATCGCGGCTGTGCAAATTATCGATTGGCTCCAGGATCTCGGGATCGTATTCAAACTTATACTTGGTGTTCTGATTGCCGAGCAATGATAAATGGTCGAGTGTATCTTCGTTTCTTCCTGCCATGAAAATGGCCTCCTTTAGATGGCCGGCTTAGAAGAGGGCTATAAAAAATGGACAAAAGAAAAAGCCAAATCGCATGTGGATTTGGCTGAGTTTCAACAATCCATAGTTTTTTATAGAGGGTGAAATGCTATGAACCTCTCCCGTTGCCGGGTTATTTACTTTTACTAACCTATAGTATAAGACTTACTTTAGGTTGTCAATCAGCGAATTTTATTTATATTTGCTGGAAGATGAAGAGAAGTAAAAGATTATTAATGTTTAGCGCCAGCAATTCAAGTGTGACGTATGGTCAATGCTGTGGACGCAAAATCGATTGGTTTTGCTGGTCATAACGAATGTTATCAGGCGATTCCTTGATCTTTTTAACATTGCTGATGATAAATCTGCTTTTAGGCATAGTCGGAAGGCGTGTCATATCATAACTTAAATCCTGCTCAGGAACCGTGTAACTGATATTTTCAGTGAAATACTTGAAGAATGCATCCATCACCATAACCGTCATCCATTCACCGGCGCAGCGATGTCCAACGTAATGGTCTCCGCCGCCCTGCGGAACAAAGGAGAAAGGACTGCCATTCCAATCTTTAAATCTTTCGGGCATAAATTGGTCTGCCTCTTTCCAGCTGTCCGGATGACGATTTGTTCCAAACAAATCCAAAACGACAAGCATATCTTCTTTAAATTTGTAGCCGTGCCATACAAAACTTGTATTTACTTTTGCTGCCATAGCCGGTGCAAAAGGGTAATAGCGACGCACTTCCTGTGCGAACATCCTGCTATAATTATCACGATTTTCTTTAAGTTTGGCATGGATTTCAGGAAATTCATGAAGCGCAAGTGCTCCGAAGGCGATGAAATAAACGGTTGCGAGCATTGGCCGATAAGCATTGTTTAAATCGACAGCGGCGGTTTGAAGATCCAGTAACTTGCCATTTGTGTCTTTGTGATGGGCAACGATATAGGCAGCTGTATAGGGTGGCGGGTTATAGACACCTGAACGAATATCCTGAATAATTTCCTTCAGCCATTTCTCCTGACTTTGGCGGCTCAGTGCACCTTCTGCAAAGTCAGTTGGTGATCCGTTAAAGGAATCAACCATAGAGGCAAGTTCTTTAGTGCGCTGTTTGACTTCCACTTCCTTTAGCGGTAAACCAGCCCAATGGCAAACAGCGCGTGTGAGAATTTCGTCCAATTCATCCATCAGAACCACCTGTTCTTGCTTTTCCCAGCTATTCACTTTGGCATCGAGTTCCTCAATTGCCATTCGCTTGATGTCTTCCAGCCTTTCTGGAGTCATCATGGAGAGGAACATTCTTTTAAAATGATGATGGTATTCGCCATCACGACCGTGAATGCCGCCTTCACCAAGAAGGGATTTCTTTAAGGGGGCAGGCATTGCACCTTGGCGTTTAAAATACTTATTGTTGTAGAAAAGATCCGCAGCTTGTTCGCCAGCCATAAAAATAGCTTTTTGCCCCATTAAGCGTGTTTCAAAAATATCGGATTCGAGTTCTCTGCGACGGTTTGAACTAAAATTAAAGCCTTCATTAATCAATGATAAGGTACTATCCAATTCTTTAGCTCTTGGAATAGGGGTCACAATTTTCAATGCATTCATCTCCTTGGGGTTTTATCACCCCATACCCTTATGAAATTCAGTTAAACGCTCATAATGGTTTTTGCACATTATACATAGAAGTTACTTTGAGGCTATTTTATCTCATCTATAAATTATGGAGACTCCAAATGTTCATGGTACACTTAAACTAAAAGATGGGCAGAAAGGAGCGGCAAGGATGGAAGGAAACGAACAGAATGGCTTACGGGCGCAATCACTGGAATGGGTAAAAGCGCAACTTAGAGAAACAGCAGAAATTACAGACATTAAGCCGCTGACAGGCGGAACTTCTTCGCTATTGTTTGAGCTGTCTGTCTGCGAGAATGGCGATGTCTTCTATTATGTTCTGAGGCTTTTTCATAAAGCAGATTGGCTGAAGAAAGAGCCGGATTTAGCAAAGCATGAAGCAACAAGCCTTCAATTCGCTGAAAAAGCCGGCTTTTCTGTACCGCGCTTAATCGCCTACGATGAAACAGGTGAACAAAGTGGAATGCCAGCT
>JASLAI010000162.1 GCA_030147225.1 Planococcus sp. (in: firmicutes)
GGCAGTATAACAAAAGAGTCAAGATACGGCCTCTGAAGGTTGGCGACTTTGTTCTTAGAAAAATGGAAGCTGTAGGCCGAGCCAATGAGCAGGGGAAGTTATTAACCCCTAATTGGGAAGGTTCTTACAAGATACGTGAAGAGATCAGAGACGGCACCTACCGCCTAGAAACTCTAGACGGCCAACATGTGCCTAGATCTTGGAACGTAGACAACTTGAAGAAGTATTACTTCTGAACTTTTGTAAATATCATGATTAATGAAAAGTAATGTACCTTTTTTATTGTCCGTGTGTTTATTTGTTTACGTAAAAAATGCAATTAGTCGGACTACCCGGCGGAGATATTGTACCAGTTGACTAATTCAACTTCATAAGACCGTTTACCTCCTTTAACAAGGATGCGGCAGAAGACCGACCTAATCCCTTGAAAAAGTAGATGGCATCGAGATTTGCTAAAGACATCCGTTCGATAGCGTTCTGCATCGCTTCCGGATTGAACTGGTTGGGCGATGTGGAAGGCAAATACAGATCAATGCCTTCTCTTACCAATTGTTCATAGCGGATACCAACTGTATCTCCGGCGAAAATTCCGTTGCTGATGGGATCGTAAATGCTGAAATGATGATTTGCATGTCCCGGGGTATCCCAAAATTCAAGCACACAGGATGCACCGATTTTCAATTGTTCCCCTTCATTTTTTATTAGCAGGCGGCTTTCCGGAATTGCTAAAATTGGAGCGAATAGTTTATCGAATTGTTCACCGTAGACCATCTTTGCTCCCGCTATCAGTCGGCTCGGGTCTGACAGGTGCCTGGCACCTTTTGCATGGACCACTACTGTTGCGTTTGGGCAATCCTGCAGCAATAAGCCAGCACCGCCAGAGTGATCCAAATGGACATGGGTGACAATTATGTATTTGACGTCTTCCAGTGCGTGGCCCAAAGCCGCCAGTCCTTTTTTGACATGTTTGACCGATGGGCTTGGTCCGGTATCCACGAGCGTCAGTTCCTCTTCCTCAATGACATATGTGCCTGTGCGTTCGGTCATCCCCAAATCAAAACCATCAATCACGTGCATTCGTTTATTTAAGCGAATTGGCTGGCTGGCTCTCATAGGTTCCACTCCTTTTGTAAATTTTGCTTTTTGGCCTTGTGTCAACAATTCAGCCCAATGCGACTGTAAGAATAGTCTACCATTTACTTCAGCTGAATATGCGTATAAAACCATTCAAGTTTAACCACCTAAATGACAGTCAGCAAAATAGGAAAAAGAGCAGGAGCACGTCCCTCCTCCTCTACTTTTTAACATTTTTTGGGGAAGTATTTGACCGTACGTATAGTGATATTTTTGCAATCAGGCACTAAATTGCGTAACGTTAAGATGGACGTAAGCAGCAGAGAAGCACTGCTTTTAGGCGTGATTTCCAAATAGAATTCCATCAATATTATAAACTGATAAAGGAATCATGTTTCAAATAATTGCAGAAGAAGGAGGATGAACAGATATGACTGAAGATACTCCCGGCTTTTGGACAGAAAAGCATGTAACCGCTACTCTTCCGAAACGAGCGGCAGATAGTCATAAAGGAAGTTATGGGACTGCTTTACTGATAGCCGGCACCAAGGAGATGCCCGGGGCCGCTTTGCTTGCCGGTCTTGGTGCTATGAGAGGCGGAGTGGGTAAATTGGTCATCGCGACTGAAACCGAAGCGATGGCGATGATGGTGCCCCGTCTGCCGGAAGCGACTTACTTGCTAGATGGTTTGAACCGGATTGCAGACAAAAAAATACAGCTCGAGGGCTACCGCGCTGCTGCAATTGGGCCTGGAACTGAGCCGGACTCAGTAACGGAAAATGCTGTCCAAGTGCTGCTTGACAGTCCACTGCCCATCATTTTGGATGCCGGTGCTTTAAGTGAGCGCTCCTATCCTATCCGGCATGCTCCTGTCATCTTAACGCCGCATCCTGCTGAATTTTCCCGAATCACCGGGGTAAAAGTGGAGGAGCTGCAGAAAGACCGAACTTTTTATGCTCAGCTATGGGCGCAAAAATTAGGGGTTGCGATTGTCTTGAAAGGCCAGACAACCGTTGTAGCGTTTCAAGACGGTGAAGTCTGGAAAAACCCAACTGGCAACAGCGCGCTTGCCAAAGGCGGAACTGGCGACACTTTAACCGGCATGATGTTAGGTATGCTGTGCTGCCATTCTGACTGGAGGCATGCAGTTTTGAATGCGGTTCATCTCCATGGATCCTGCGCAGATGAATGGACAAAACACCGCTCGCCCCACACCTTATTGGCGCATGAATTGACAGACCTGCTGCCGGAGGTATGGGCAAAATTTGAATAGCCTGCTTAAAGAACAGGCCGGACTATCATTTCTAGCCTGTTCTTCTTAGATTGCATGCTTTACAAGGTGTTCTCGTTCTTGATTTTGTTGAGCAAAGCTCTACATCCCTCATCGATCAATGCATAAGTTTCCTGAAAATCATCTGTATAGTAGGGATCCGGAACATCCTTGGCATGTTCAGTGAGATCCAAAAAACGGATGATTTTCGAATGGTCCGGCTGCTCCAGCATCGATCGGATGTCCCGGATATTGGTTTGGTCCATGCCGATGAGGTAATCGAATTTATCAAAATCATCACGGTGCAGCTGCCGGCCTTTTAATCCTTCCGCAGAAACTCCGTAATCTTCAAGGATTTTCAGCGTTCCAGGATGAGGATTTCTACCGACATGCCAGTTTCCGGTTCCTGCAGAATCGACTTCAACTTTTTTGGATAAGCCTTCTTCATCTAAGCGCTCACGCAAAACCGCTTCCGCCATAGGGGAACGGCATATATTACCGAGGCAGACAAATAATACACGTATCATATGCATCACTTCTATTTTCCGATCTATGTTTATAGCAACCCGCATTCTCTGAACGTATGCATCAATTATATCACCGATAAAGCTTTCCTAGCAGCATTAGCGCCGTTTCACAGATTACTCGAACTCTTTTTATGAAGACGAAAGGTTTAATGAATCTTTAATGCGGAATACAAAGGAAAAGGGCTGAAAGCGAGGAAACATTTATGAATGCACAAATCGAAGCACTGCCATCAACGCAGACCAAGGTCAATAAGGCTACACCTGATCACATCAATCAAAAAATTGAGCGTGAAACCGAAGCACGCATTAACAGCTTCAAGCGCCAGGAGCCTGAAGCGGTAAAAAAGCGCATTTCAGAACTGGAGCGTGAATGGGATACAGAACGTGTACTCGAGGTGAATATGGCCTCTCTTACATTGGTTTCTTCTATACTGGCTCTTTCAGTTGATCGGAAATGGGCTTTCTTAGGCGGAGCTGTCAGTATGTTCATGCTTCAGCATGCACTTCAAGGTTGGTGTCCACCGATGTCTTTAATCCGCCGCAAGGGCGTCCGGACAATGAATGAAATTGACTTAGAAAAACAGGCATTGCAGAACTTGCTGAAGGACGAACATTATCCAATTTAATCGACAAACAACAAAACGGCTTGTCCCGAATTTCACAAGGGACAAGCCGTTTTTATGGATCGAAGATCAAATTTTAAAATGTCTTTTACCGGTTGGTTTTGGGCGTACTAGTTTTTCTTTAAATATTATCCACAGCAAATAAATGATGCCGATGATACTGACTGAAAACAGAATGACCTGGTACGAAGCCAGACTATTATACGCCATGATTTCTGCATATCGCATGCAGTTCATCAATAAAATCAATATCGGCAACCATAACCAATTATTAGAAATTGACGCTTCCTCCCTTTTTTAAGAATGACCGGCTTTTTCTATGAAAGCTTCTAATCATCTCAATTCCTTATTTTATCAAAAAAACAGGATAAATAAAGAGTTTTTTATTTCAGTCAATTCTCGGAATGGTTTTATTGTGTAAACTATCATAAAAAACTGCACTTCCCTTGTCAGAAACAGCTGATAAGGAAAGTGCAGTTTGACCGAGCGTTTTATTCGACTGCGGCAACAGTCTGCACATCTTCTTTCCGGTTTTTCCTCGCCTTGATGTAGAACATCACAATGATTATAGCGGTGAGCACCAGACCAATAAGAAACGACAAATTCAAATCTAAATTAAAACCGATTTTCTGATTTAGTATATAGACAAAAACCATGTAGGTGATGAAGATTGCTGGAGCAAGCGATACCAAGTAATTTTTC
>JASLAI010000165.1 GCA_030147225.1 Planococcus sp. (in: firmicutes)
CCTGCAGCTGCAGGCCTTCTACAATGATGATGCCATTGGAAAACAAGGTTTTATGCCTCGGATGCCCTTCCTGGCTTCTTTCAATTCCAAGGGAGTCTATTCCGACGCCTTGGATCCCCAGCTCAGCCAAATAGTTTGCGCCATCTTCCGCAAGGAAAATAAAATCAACATTAAAGTTAACGTCAAATGAGTTTTTTGTTTTCAATAAAATGAAATCGTCTTTTTGGATCTCAAATTTCTCCAGATCTGCTTTTGAGAGGTGATTTTCTGCGTCAGTCAAATCCAATACTTTGCATTGTCGAGCCAGCTTGTCCATCGAAATTGTTTCAAAGGTTTCACCGTCATTAATCATGTGAAGCGGGGCGTCGATGTGGGTTCCGGTATGGACATTCAGTTCCAGGCGCGTTTCAGTAACATAGCCATTCGTCCGCCGGTCCATTCGCGGCTGTTTTTCCGCATCGTCATTGTAAACGGGCATTCCTTCATAAATTGAACCTGTTACGTCATACATTTTCATTTGATCAACCCTTCCATAGCTGAGATGGTCTTTCACTGTATGTTCACTTTGGCATGTTACGGATTCAGCTGTCCAGTGAGAACGCTTGAGTTTCAAGGTCATTCATTGCCTATGTCTCTTTACCACAAGAAACAATCAGAAAAGAGCCTGAAACTGAAGTAATTCAGACTCAGACTCTTTCAATTTTTATTCTAAATTCGCATGCCTGCCGTACATCGTGTCGGAGTTCAGTCCTTTTTGGTCCATGAACCGCAAGATTACTGCATCATAGAAAAGCAATAGCGATTGCTCAAACAGCGAACCCATCGGTTGAATCGACTTGCCGCTGGAACCGTCTGCCTTTGCTTGAGCAGGAATGGCGATCCGGATGTCTCCAAGACGGCCTATGGTTGATTCGGGATTGATCGTAATCGCCGCTACCGTAGCACCGATGGTTTTAGCTTTTTGCGTCATCGCTGCGAGGCCCTGGGTTTCACCAGAACCGGAACCGACGATGAAAAGATCATCCGCTTCCAAATTCGGTGTAACCGTTTCTCCTATCACATATGCATCAAGACCCATATGCATCATCCGCATGACGAACGCTTTTGCCATAAAGCCAGAGCGGCCCCCGCCTGCAACAAATATTTTTTTTGCCTGCAGGATGCCGCTTACCAGCTTCTCAGCTTCGGCGTCATCAATGAGCGTCAAGGTCCGTTTGAGTTCAGCCAAAATTTCATCTGTGAAGCCTGTGGTGTTCATATTAAGCCAACACGCTTTCCTTGATCAGCTTTTGGATTTCCGCTGCTTCTGCACGCTTGTCTTCTTTGCCCGTGATGCCGCCGCCGACGATGATTAAATCGGGTTGTGCTTTGATCACTTCCGGCAATGTTTCCAATTTGATGCCGCCTGCGATAGCTGTACGGGTATTTTTTACGACGCTTTTAATGGTCCGCAAGTCTTCAAATGAATCTTTGCCTTCTGCCTGCAAATCGTAGCCAGTATGAACACAGATATAATCAGCGCCAAGCAAATCAAGTTCGGCAGCACGTGTTTTGATATCTTTTACTGCGATCATGTCGATCAAGATTTTCTTCCCTAATTTTTTCGCTTCTTCAACAGCACCTTTAATCGACGAATCTTCTGCTTGTGCCAGAATCGTAACGATGTCTGCACCTGCAGCAGCGGCATTTGATACTTCATAAGCTGCTGCGTCCATAATTTTTACGTCTGCAAGAACTTCCAAGTCAGGAAATGCTGCTTTTACTTCCGCAACTGCTTTTAATCCTTCTTTGTTGATGACGGGAGTTCCAAGTTCAACGATGTCGATATGGGCCTCTACTTCTTTAATAAGTTCGAGTGCTTGTGGGATGTCTACCAAATCTAAAGCTAGTTGTAATTTCATATATATATAAATCTCCTCAGTTTCGTATTTTGGGTCAGTATCAGTGTAAGTCCTGCTATCCATATTGTGAAGTACGCACTTTAAAAGCACATACTGACAAAAAGTATACTGTCAGTCTTCATAAGAGTTTCAGCAGGCAGCAGGTTTCTGGCGCGGCTTCTTCAATTGACACTGCTGGAGACTCTTTAACCGGTCTGTATGGCCTGATAGATTTCCTCAATTTCTTTTGGTGGAAGGGGGCGGTTGAAGTAATAGCCCTGTGCTTGGTTGCAGTTCTGGTTTTTCAGGAAGTCGAGTTGTTCTTTCGTTTCGACGCCTTCAGCAATGACGTTTAAATCTAAGTCATGTGCCATTCGGATGATCGTTTTCACCAAGGCTTCATCTTTTGTATCGGCATCAATGTTCCGGGTAAAATGCTGATCGATTTTTAATGTGCGAATGGGAAACAGCTTTAAGTAACTCAAGGAAGAATAGCCAGTGCCAAAATCATCGATAGACAAATGCAATCCAAGAGAAGACAATTCCTGCATAGTGGCAATCGCACTTTGGTCATTTTGAATGACAGTTTCTGTTAGCTCGAGTTCCAGGTATTGCGCGTCCAGCCCAGACTCTTTCAATACCGTTTCCACTATTTTCGGAAAATCTGCTTGCGCAAACTGGCGGGCAGAGATATTGACCGCCACACGAAAAGGCGGAAGTCCGGCCTCTTGCCAGGCTTTGTTTTGCCGGCATGCTTCCATCAGGACAAACTCCCCAATTTTAGCGATGCTTCCCGTTTCTTCTGCAATCGGAATAAATTCAGCAGGAGAAATATTCCCCCATTCCGGATGAGTCCATCGAATAAGGGCTTCCACACCAATGATCTCCTCGTTATCCAAACTGATCTGCGGCTGGTAATGGATTGCAAACTCTCCGTGTTCGATTCCTTTGCGTAATCCGGTAGCCAAGTTGGATTTCCTGGAAATGGATTCATTCATGCTTTGCGTAAAAAACTGGAACCCGTTCTTTCCATCTTCTTTTGCCTGATACATGGCGATATCCGCATTTTTGATCAATGCATTGGATTCTCTTCCATCAGAAGGGTAAAGGCTGATGCCTACTGAGAGACTGGTGAATATCTCTTCTCCTTCCAGTTGAAACGGTTCGTTCAACGCGTTGCCCAGTCTGGTGGCGATGCTCGCGGCTTGGCTGTATTCCGTATTGGGCAGCAACAGAACAAACTCGTCTCCTCCAACACGGGAAAGTGTGTCCTTGCTGCTGATATTGTGTTTAAGCCGCTCCGTCACATTTTTCAGGAAAAGGTCGCCGAAGGCATGTCCAAACCAGTCGTTGATCATCTTGAAATTGTCCAGGTCCATATAAAAGAGGGAGAAGGTGGCTTGCGTTTCCTTGGACTGTTCCAAAAGTGAAGTCAGCCGATCGTTGAAAAGTCGACGGTTTGGCAATCCGGTCAATGGATCTAAATAAACCAAGTCGTTTTTTTTTTATTGGGGAATTTTGGGTTGGGTAATGTCCCGAATAATGCTGCTGAAAAACATGCCTTTTTCGGTTTCCCAGGAACCCAACGACATTTCAAGAGGAAACTCGCTGCCGTCTTTTCTGGATCCCATTAATTCGACAGTTTGTCCGATAACTTGCGCTATTTTTGTTTCCCCGTATTGATCTGTTTGTTGTATATAATCTTCATGCAAGCGTCTGGGGATAATGGAATCTATATTCGAACCAAGTATTTCTTCTGATGAATAACCAAAAATCCTCTCGGCCCCTCGGTTCCATTGAATGATGCTGCCGTGAAAATCTGCCACGATGATGGCGTCTTTTGCTGACTCTATGACCGACTTGAACTTCAGTTCGGATTCTTCTGAATGGGCTTTTAATCTTCGGTCAATTTGCACGCTGATAAAAGCGGATGCGAGAATCAGCAGCATGCCAGCGCCAATCCCATAAGCCAGCAGCGAATTGTCGATTGAAGAACTGACAGAATGCGCCATATCTTGCGAAGAAGGCGCAAATTGGGCTGCTGCCATACCTGTATAATGCATCCCGGATACGGCGATTCCGATAAGTAATGCGCTGGCAATTTTACGCCAGTGAAATCTAGGCACATCTGGCAAATAAAACATCAGGTACAAGCCGATATAAGAAGCTGCCAAAGCAATAACGACAGATACACCCCATAAAATTGGATCGTATGAAATGACAGCTTCCATTTGCATGGCTTTCATTCCTATGTGATGCATCGAGATGATGCCGGTGCCAATAAAAAAAGCGCCGATAATCAAGCTCTTTTGGCTGACCTTGCCTCTGCTGACAATGTAAAAAGCGGCTCCGCAAGAGATGATAGCTGGAATGATGGACAGCATGACCATGCTGACCTGATAAGTCACATCAACCGAAATATGAAAAGCCAGCATGCCAATAAAATGCATAGACCAAATTCCCAAACCTAAAATAAATGAACCGGTGAAGATCCATTTGAATGCTGAATTTGGATTGGTTCCCTTCAGTTGATTGCTTATTTCCAATGCTGCAGAGGCAGAAAAAACAGCTACCAAAATTGACAACAGAACAAGCGGGAAATGATAAGTGCTGACTAAAGTTTCAATAATGTTCACAACGCTTTCCTGATTCTAAATAAATAATATACTCTAAATCCTGTTCAAACCAAAAGTTTTTAGCTCAATCAACATCCAGAGGGAGCCGCCGCAAATATTCAAGCACTTGCTGTACGGTCGAAAAAGTCAACAGGGTCTGGTCCTGCTCTTGAAGTCCGGCGATTTCCATGGCGGTTTTGGGAGTGATTCCTGTGATATAGAGTTTACTGCCCATAAGCCGCAGCACATGCTGGATGGTCAATAGGTTCTCGTATAAGAAATTTTCTCTCCAAATAACTCCTGTAACGTCAATGATGACGTGGACAGTGGCAGTTCTTTGCACAAACTCACTTAACTTTTCCGTCAAAATTCTAAAACGGCTATTGTCCATTTTTCTGACCAGGGCCACAGCGCCAAGATCTTTGTGGAGCGGGATGATAGGCAGCAGCAATTCATTGATTTCTTCTTCTTTCTCATCGATTAACAGCCGCTGATGAATATCGTTCGTGATATTTGTTTGTGTGCCGATGAAAAAGAACTTTCCTTCAATAACCATTGGCTCGATGTTCAACCGGTTCCAGAAAGTGGTGCCGTCTTTGCGGTAATTTTGCAGCGTGACAGTCGTTTGTGTTTTATGTGCAATCCTTTCTCTCATGCGCTCGATGTCTGCCGTTTTGGTCTTGGGGCCTTGCAAAAAACGGCAATTCTGCCCAACAATTTCCTGGCGCGAGTAACCGGTCAGCTGTTCAAAGGTCTGATTCGAGTAAATGATGGGATTGTCTGCTTGTTCAGGATCGGTTACCACTGCAGCAACCTGGCTGCCGTTTAACATGGCTTCCAGAATAGCGAATTGAGTTGTACTGCTTAAATGGTTCATATATTTTGACTCCTATCTTGGATGAAAGAATGGTATAGAAAATGAAAAATGGTAGAAGTACAGAAGGAGCTGATGGATTTCATGGGCCAGCTTTTCGAGTAATAATAGGGGGAAACAGTATAAAGGTGAATGTTTTAGAGGACTTTGGCTCATGTTCTTCCAACATATGAGAACAGGCAGGTAAAAGAATCTGACAAACTATCAAAAAGAAAGCAATGATTTCTAATACGAAAATAGTGCAAAAATCATGATAAAAATTACCTACCTTATGTATATCTCGAATTGAAGAGATGTAAACTTATTTACGAAAATTTTATTGGAATTGTGAACGGCAGCAGCATAAAAAAGAATATTTGGACATTTTGTTTGAAATTGAGACATATTTGTCTTATG
>JASLAI010000171.1 GCA_030147225.1 Planococcus sp. (in: firmicutes)
CAACAAAAAGTAGAGGATTACATGTATTATTACAACTACATCCGACCGTTCCAAAAATTAAACTGCCATTCCCCGATTGAGTATCGGACAATGGCAGCCTAGGTGTTTTTTCTTGTGTCTCATATTACCGGGTCAGTTCAAAAATCCGAACGGGCTTTTTTTGTGTCTTATTCTTCATGATTCCTCATCCATTTCAAAGCCGCTTTAACGGTTTTGAGATTGGCTGCTGGCGGGAATAGATGGGTATAGTCTGGAAAATACCAAGTTTCATGATTTTGTCCATTCAGCTTCAGCGCTTCTTCCAATAGATAGGCCTGTCCCGGAGAAACATTTTCGTCCTGTAAGCCGTGGATAATCAAAAAGGGAGCAGAGCTTTCTTCAATCCGCAATAACGGATTGCGCTCTTCGTATTCAGCTAATGCCGTATTCGGAGTTCCTCCATAAAGCCTCTTCATCATGCGGCGCATATCAGGCCGCTCTTTATAGGTCAAAACCGTATCCGTAACTCCTGCCCATGTCACAACTGAAGTGATATCCTGCCGCAAAACCGCGGTCCATAAGGCCATAATGCCGCCCCTTGAAAAAGCCAGGAGGTGCACTTTGCCGTTGCTGTACTTTTTCAGTACATCGACAGCATTGACTGCATCCCATCGGTCTGCCCCCGCGAACTCATCGCGACCTTCGCCTCCCCGATTGCCTCTGTAATATGGAGCGAACACCACAAACCCTTCCGCCGCAAACTGCGCAATCCTTGCAGGGCGTACCATTCCAATTGACTGGATGCCTCCCCTTAAGTACAGAATGCCGCTGTAGACTCCAGACTTCTTGGGCTCTGCCAACATGCCTTTGACCCTCAATCCTTCTGACCAATAAACAATTTCTGTCAACTGGACATGGGGATTCGGAGAAGGATAGGGTTTCTTAGTCTCAATCGTTCCATTTTCCAAGTTGTTTCACCTTCTCTATTATTTTTATCATTCCCGCATCTTTCATTAAAAAACTAAAATCTTTGTTCAACTCTAATTCTCCCAGCAATACAATTCCTTCTGTTTCAAGAAGCTGAATGTGATCAACTTTATCTGCTACCCCAATAAAAACAGTTTTACAAAAAGGTTTCGCTGAATAAACCATATATTCTGCGAACCACTCCAACTCCTTCACATGAGCGCCTGTTTCTTCATATACTTCCCTTCTTGCAGCGTCCAGTAAACTTTCACCCGCTTCCACTTTGCCGCCGGGAAATTCCAATCCCCGTTTGCTGTGTTTTGTTAGGATCCATTTTCCTTTATACTGGCTGATCACAAGGATGTGCCTGCTTTTGATAGGGAAAAAGTTTTTTTCGAATGATAATTCACATGCATAACCGTTTAAATCCAGATACTGCATTTTCCCACCTCGATGCCATAAGAAAAGCGTACACTAAAATTCAGTGTACGCTTGTATAATTCTATTTTACTTCTTTTCGCCTAAGAATGCAGATAACATCCAAGAATGTTTTTCAAGGTTTTGATGGATAGCATTTAACATATCTTCTGTCATATCATCGCCGTCTGCTGCTGCTAATTCCATACCTTTTTTAAGTGAGGTCATGATTTTGTCATAATCGCTGACAACTGTATCGACCATTTCTTCAGCCGATTCCTTGCTGCTCGCTTCTTCAATCACTGACAGCTCCAGCTGTTCTTTCATAGTAGCTACCGGCTTGCCGCCGAGTGCAAGCAAACGCTCTGCAATTTCATCCATATGAAGAGTTGCTTCGTTGTATAATTCTTCAAATTTAACGTGTAAAGTAAAGAACGAAGGGCCTTTTACATACCAATGAAAATTATGTAATTTGGTATAAGCTACAGACCAAGTAGCCACTTGTACGTTTAATTCTTGGTTTAATTCCGTTGACATTTCTAATCACTCTCCAAGTAGTTTGATAAGTACTTATACTTTATTTATACCTCTAATGCCCCTACAATAAACATATAAGTAATTCACCGGAAAAGAGCTGAAAGTTCATGAAGACAGTGTTACTGCGTATTTTCCGCTTTTATCAGCGGTTCATCTCCCCTCTGTCGCCACCAAGTTGCCGTTTTTATCCAACCTGTTCGCATTATGGCATCGAAGCTGTAGAAAAGCATGGCGCTTTAAAAGGCGGATATTTGGCAGCAAAACGCATCTTAAGCTGTCACCCTTTTCATAAAGGCGGAATCGATTTTGTTCCGGAAGAATGGCCACCAAAAAAATAATTGGTGGTTTTTCTTGTGTTTTAATAGAACATCATGTAGTATTCTAATAGTTATTAAAACGTAATCGTTACATTTTGGAGGATGAACATGAAAAAAATTCTATTACTAGCAGCAGTCCTTATATTACCATTAGCCGCTTGTGGAGAAACAAGTGAAGAAGCTCAAAGCATTGATGATAATGCAGAAAAGCTCCAGGTTTATACCACGGTTTATCCATTGACTTATTTTACTGAACGCATTGCCGGTGATTTAGTCGATGTGCAGTCGATTTATCCTGCCGGTTCTAACGAACATACTTTTGAACCAACACAACAGGATATGATTAAACTTGCTGATGCTGACTTAATTTTTACTGTCGGTCTGGGTTTGGAAGGATTTATTGACAGTGCCAAAAAGACTTTGCAAAATGAAAATGTCGAATTTGTCGCTACTGCTGACAATATTTCAGATGAAGAATTGGAAGAAGCTCTTGGACACGAAGAAGGCCATGGTCATGAAGAAGAAGCTCACAGCGATGATGCGCATGATGAAGAAGCTCACGGTGAGGAAGCCCATAGTGATGAAGCTCACAGCGAAGAGGCACACGATGAAGAAGCTCACGGTGAGGAAGCCCATAGTGATGAGGCTCACAGCGAAGATGGAAGCCACGATGGCCATGATCACGGTTCTACCGATCCGCATGTGTGGATGTCTCCAATGTTAAGCGAAAAGTTGGCCGAGTCGATCAAGGATTCGTTGACGGCAGCAGATCCGGAAAATGCAGAAACCTATGAAAGCAACTACACAGAACTGGTTGTGGAATTGGAAACATTGGATCGTTCGTTCGCAGCATTATCTGAGCGTGTCAGCAGAGATACATTCTTTGTTTCTCATGCGGCTTTCAGCTATTTATCAGAGCCATATGGCTTTGAGCAAGTTGCTGTCGCCGGCTTAAACAGCCAGGACGAGCCTTCACAAAAAGAGTTGACTAAAATTGTCGATTTGGCAAAAGAAAAAGACATCCAGTACATCGTCTTTGAACAGAACGTTTCATCAAATCTGACAGAAGTTATT
>JASLAI010000203.1 GCA_030147225.1 Planococcus sp. (in: firmicutes)
TGCCAAAGTGGCGGTCATTTCCAGTGGTTTCATGGGAAGCATCAATGGTTCGGCCATTGCAAATGTAGTGGGAACCGGTGCTTTTACGATTCCGTTAATGAAGAAAATCGGCTACAACAAAAACTTTGCCGGGGCCGTAGAAGCGAGGGCCTCCGTGGGCGGGCAGATTCTGCCTCCGATCATGGGGGCGAGCGCGTTCATCATGGCAGAAACGACAGGAATCTCCTACGGCACCATCGCCCTTGCTGCATTGTTGCCAGCAGTACTGTATTTCCTTGGGGTTATCATGCAGGTCCATTTCCGTGCCGGCAAAGATAACTTGAAAGGCATTCCAAAAGCAGATCTGCCAAGAACCAAAGAAGTGCTGAAAGAAAAAGGGCATTTGCTGCTGCCGATTGTCGGCCTGGTCTTCATGCTTTATACGGGCATGCCAATCGCTTACGCCGCATTTTACACGATTGTTCTGACTGTCATTGTAGCGGCGTTCAGAAAATCCACGCGCATGGGCTTTAAAGATATTCTCGAAGCGATGGAAAACGGGGCGCGGCAATCGCTGTCCGTTATGATTGCCTGTGCGGTCGTCGGCATTATCATCGGTGTGGTCAGCCTGACAAGCTTTGGAACCGTCATGACTTCGGCCATTACCAGCTTTGGTGCAGGATCGCTATTCTGGACTTTGTTCCTGACGATGCTTGCTTCCATTGTTCTCGGTATGGGCTTGCCTTCCATTCCGGCTTATATCATTACTGCGACAATGACGGCTCCGGCACTTGCTGAATTTGGCATTCCGGTTCTGGTTGCGCATTTGTTTGTATTCTATTTCGGAATTTTCGCCAATATCACGCCGCCGGTTGCGCTTGCTGCGTTTGCCGGAGCCGGGGTATCCGGAGGAGATCCGATGAGGACGGGCTTGAACGCCCTGCGTCTGTCCATTGCTGGGTTCATTATCCCGTATCTGTTTGTCTACAATCCAGCTATGCTCATGATTGATACGACAGATATTGCCGTCAATGCGACCGAATTCGCCTTGCCGCCAATATGGGAAATCATTTCAATTACCATTACCGCTATTATCGGCATTATCGGCTTGAGTGCTTCTGCAGAAGGCTATTTCCAGACAAAGCTCAATGTACTGATGCGCATACTGCTTGGAGCGGGAGCCTTGCTGCTGATTTTCCCGGAAACGCTGACGGATATTATCGGGTTGACCGTTGTACTCGGAATTTTCGTCATCAATTTCCTGAAAAGCAGAAAAGAGAATATGGCAGCCGCTGCCTCGTAATTAATCTAACCAGCCGGACAGCAGAACCTTTGCTGTCCGGCTTTTTTTGGTAAGATAAAGAAAAAGCGGGAGGATGAGCGAATTATGAAGGAATTCATTAGAGTAAATCATCAGCCGATGCTTGCATTGATTGAAAATCTCGTCAATGTCGACAGCGGCTCTTATTTGAAGAGCGGAGTAGACGAGGTGGGCAGAATACTTGCAGAAGAATATCATATGATCGGCTTCGAAACGGAAGTGCATGAACAGGAACAGTACGGCAATAACCTGGTGATCCGGCATCCGGAAGCAGAAGCACCCGAAATCGTTATGATTGCTCATCTTGATACCGTCTTCCCGGAAGATACAGCAGAAAAACGGCCATTTCACATTGCGGGCGATTTGGCTCATGGGCCGGGCGTCATTGACATGAAGGCCAGTCATGCCACAGCCTTATTTGCCCTTAAAGCCTTGATGGAAATTGGCAGCGATGCCTATAAAAATATAGTGCTTATCTTGAATACCGATGAGGAAATCGGATCCATCGCTTCGCGTGAACTAATTGAAACAGTGGCGGCGGGCAAAAAATACGCGCTTGTATTGGAACCGGCACAAAATGGACAGCTGGTCAGTGAACGCAAAGGCGGGGGCAAGTATTTTTTGAAAGTGTTCGGCAAATCAGCGCATGCGGGGATTGAACCGGAAAATGGCGCCAGCGCAATTGAAGAAATGGCTCGCAAAATCCTAAAACTGCATGCTTTAACTGAAATGGATAAAGGCATCACTGTAAATGTCGGCTTGATCAAAGGCGGAACATCGGTCAACACAATTGCGCCTTTTGCAGAGGCAGGGATAGACCTGCGGATTGAAACACCAGAAGATGGGGAAAGACTGGACAGCGCCATCAAAGAAATCTGCAGCTACACAGAAACACCAGGAACAACAGTCCAATTGACCGGGCATATTACCCGGCCGGCCTGGGTATTGACGGAAGACGCACACAGATTAATCGATGTCATCTCTGAAGAAGCTGCGAAAATCGGCATTGAATTGTCGCATGAGAAAAGCGGCGGCGGCTCGGATGCCAATTTAACGGCCCATATTGGGATTCCATCGATTGACGGGTTAGGCCCCATCGGCGGAAATGCCCATCAGGAAACCGAATACTTGGTGGTTTCTTCGCTGACTGAGCGGACGCTGTTGCTGGCGAATGTTATTGAGCGGTTGAGTAGTAAATAGAAAATTGCTGCAAGTATTATTTCGCTGCTTTCTGTTCACTTGCCAAGATAATGGACTCAACATCTATATGACTTTGATGTATGCTGAATAAGTTGAATAAAACAAGAAGCTTACCGCATTGCTTGTGGGTTCGCACCACATAATCAATAAACGCCAGAGACAGAAGTACAGGGGGTTCAAAGATGACTTCTTTGATGCAGAAAATAAAAGAAGTGCTGCCGCAGCTATCAGAGGCAGAGGAGAGGATCGGCAAGTATGTTCTTGAAAATCCGGAAGCTGTGCCACATATGACGACAAAAGAACTGTCGCAGAAATCAGGTGTCAGCGAAGCAACCATCATCCGCTTCTGCAAATCGATCGGCATCGGCAGCTTTAAATCCTTCAAGCTCGCCCTTATGAAAGACTTGACCTTAACGGATGCCAATCTCACTGATTTTTCAGTGCTGGACAAAAAAGATTCGCCGTATGATCTTTTTCATAAAGTCATTCATGTTAACAAATCAGCAATTGAATCATGTGCGGATTCGATGGATCGAAAAGAACTGGCAAAAGCAGTTGAAGCGATTCAGCATGCTAAGAAAATTGTCTTTTTCGGTGTTGGAGGCTCTTCCACTGCCGCGATTGATGCTCAGTACAAATTTACTAAATTGGGTTATCACTCCATCACTTCCCTTGATTTTCATTATATGCTGTCGATTATTCCGCATTTGACAGAAAATGATATTTTCGTAGCAATCAGCACTTCTG
>JASLAI010000250.1 GCA_030147225.1 Planococcus sp. (in: firmicutes)
GATAAATTCATTGGCAGTGTTGACAATGTTTTGGGAAGACCGGTAATTGCGCTCCATTTTCATGATATAGGCATCGGGATAAACCGTTCTGAATTTCAATAAATAAGTAGGCTCAGCGGCTCTCCATGTATAAATGGATTGGTCATCATCTGCTACGACACAGAGATTTTTATGGCGGGCTACCAGCTTTTCGACAATCGCATGCTGAATCAACGATGTATCCTGGCTTTCGTCTGTCATCACGTAATCCCAGCGCTGTTGGTATTTTGCCAGCAAGGTTTTGTCCTTTTCTAAAGCCTCATGAGCCAATGACAACATGTCATCGAAATCTACCAACCTTACGTCATAGTTCTCTTTAAAAGCTTCATAGGTCTTGAGTATTTCAACAGCTCCTGGAAATGGCTCCTTCATTTTGGCCCATTGCTTTCTGGGCAGCATCTTGTTTTTTACAAAACTAATGAAAGAAGTCAATTCCTCTAATTGATCATCTGTAATTGGCTCGTCATTTTCTGTTCGGTACATTTCCCGAAGTAACTTTTTCTTATGAAGGCCATTTGTCTCGTTGCCTTCTATCATGACGTAACGTGATCCCGAGAAGTAATCACGTGTGATTTGGAAAGCCAGACTATGAATAGTTGAAAAATCAATAGGCTGTAGCGAAGGGAAAAATCGCTTATAGCGTTCAAGCATATCGTTGGCGGAGGCTTTACTGAAGGTAATTGCTTTAATTCGTTTCGGCGATATGCCTTTTTCCTCGATAAGATATCCAATGCGCATAATCATGGTGGTCGTTTTTCCTGATCCAGGGCATGCTAAAAGAAGCAAGGGACCTTCAGTCCGCTCTACCGCTTTTCGCTGTACTTTATTTAACTGAACTCCAAGTTCCTGTTTTTTGCGTTCAAAGAATTGGCTCATGATGAGAGACTCCTTCATTTTTTCAATATCTCTATATTAACACAAAAACGGACCCTATTTAACGGGTCCGCAGTTGTATAAAAGAATGAAAAGTTAATTATTGCATTTGGCTTATAAGGCGTCACTGCTGTCTAGCTGTGACGCCCTTTCCGGGCTGGACAGCCGCTTTCGCTTTTCTTTGTCCAGACTCCAGCGCCCAGCCCCTCGAGTCGCTTCAGTCTTACCACCAATGGCTGAAGAGCGCCATTACCGCTAAGACTTCCAGCGCTTGTCGGAGCTATACGGGCGCTTCCGCTTTTCTTTAGATAAAGTTTTTCTCGTCTGGCTTGCTGATTGGGTCGGCGTTGCGCTTGTCTTTTCTGAATATGGGATCTTCGTAATGTCTGTCATCCAGTTCAACGGTCTTTTCTTCACGCTCTTCTTCGATAGAGCGCGGACCTTCAGCTTCCAGCTTTTCGTTTTGAATGTCTGTTTTCTCGTTTTCCGGCAATTCAAACGCGTCGTGTGCATCTCTATTCACGTAGAGTAAGAGCTTGCCTTCCTGAATATCGCGGTAGTAGTGCTCGGATTCATTCTCGTCAATTCCCATGTTCAGGAATGATTGATGTACATTATCATCGCCTGTCAAAAAAGTAGCAAATCGATCTGCCCATCCGCCCTCTGAAGCGTGCGCTTCTACTTCCGATTTGCCTTTTACAAGAGAAAGCTGATCATCAGATTTTGCCATGATATACATATCTTTTTCCAGATAACCGTCTTTTTTCAGTTCTTCAATTTTCTGAAGGACGTCTTCTTGGGTATTGAAGGTTTCGATAAATCGATTTGGCATCATAATCTCTCCTTAAAGGGGTTACTATATTGTACCCTTATATTAGGAGCTCGAAACAATGCTTATTTATTGGAAAGAATTTCACAGACTCGCCCAACTTGACCATCTTCCAATCGTACTTTGATGCCATGGGGATGAGTTGCTGAGTTGGTCAATAAATCCTTAACCACGCCTCGCGTTTTTTTCCCAGAACGCTGATCCTGCTTTAAGATCACGTTTACTTCAATCCCTGGTTTTACATCACTTCTTTTTTTACCGTCCATATTTTTCCCTCCTTGCTTTCTTCTATCATACGCTATTCTTTTCAGACGAACAAAAGTTACTCAAACCAAAACCAAGGAAAGAAAAAAACTCTCTTTCCTTGGTTTCCATTAAAAGCTTATTGTTTTTGCATAGAGAAATTTTAGCGTTCTTTATCATTAGACTGGATTCGATCTGAGGCAGCCTGCGGCCATTCTTCTGGAGATTCTGTATCTGACAGTCGATTTTTGCTTCGATCGGCTGATGGAACATCATTGTCTCGTTGTTCAGCAGCAGGAATATCGGTCATATTCGGATCAGCAGCCGGTATCCCATCTCGAATACTTCCCATCTCTTCAAGGTTATTGTGGTCAGCACGCACGACTCGCGGCTTCTGTTGTTTCGGTGAGTCATTATTATTAATATTAGCTGGAGTTACATCACTCCGGTCCTGGGACGCTGTGTTTTGAGTGCCTACTGCTTCGTCAGCTGTAAAGTCGGCAGAATCCCTTACATTATTTCTGCCATTTGTCATATTTTCTACCTGTTGAGACTTTAAATGCTCCGGGGGAAATGGACTGTTTTCATTTTCCAGTGGATCTCCATAAGCAGCATTAGCGTTCAATCCTCTGCCTTTTGCAGGAGTTTCCAGTGATTTGTCTGAAAATAAAAGAATTTTCCCTTCCTTCACATCCTGCACGTAAGAATGAATTACATGTTCATCTATACCTATATCATTTAAAGCCTTTTCAAGCGAGCTGTCACCGGATAAAAAATTAGTCAAATTTCCTTTGGCACCGTTCCCCTCGCTAGTATATTCCGAATTTGTCTCATCCGTGAGTATGGAAAGTTGGCTTTTGTCTTGCACCGCAACGTACAAATTGTCTTCTGTCATTCCTTGTTTTTTCAAATCATCAATTTTTTTCAATATGTTTTCTTCATTGTCGAAGGTTTCGATAAAATAGTCATTAGCCATATTCTATTCCTCCAGTTATGTGTTTGTCATGACTCTCTTGCTTTACCGTTACCCGCTGACCCGGTTCTCAAACTACATCAAAACATATAAAAAAGACGGGGAATAGTCCCCGCCTTTCAGTTTATTGATTATAAACGGTCACGATCTGTACGGTTTTTGCGGCTTAACTTATCGTCCGTCAGATTGGTATCTTCATCGATATCAGCTTCTTCACGGCGAACAGTTTCGTTTACAGTTTCCGTATCTTGTACTTTTCGTTTACCTACAACAATTTCTTCAGCTATAACGTCTTTTTTAGTAACCTCGACGCGTTCTTCAGTTACCGGGATGTGAATATTCTCACCTTCCTGATAAGCATCTCCAGTCAAGCCGGATTTTTTATCGAAAGAACTTCCAGTTGTCTCTTCATTTACCGGACGGCGTTCAACATATACTTCCTCACGCTCTACCGGTACTTCGATTGACTGTGTCTCTTCAACAACGTGTTTCCCGACGTTCACTTCACCGGTCTGAACACGCTCTTTATCAACATTCAAGCGTTCTTCATGCAAACGAAGTGTTTCTTCATCAGTACCAGTGCGGTCAAGATCTTTGTCTCTATCATCGAAACGGTCAGTACGGTCGACATTGTCGACTGAACGATCAGAACCAGAGCCTAATCCAAAGCCTGTGCCTGAATCTTTTCCGACACCTGCAGTTTCGTTAGTATCACGGCTGAATGCATCATCTTTTTTATTATAATAGACGTCATTTTCACTATTTGTATCCACTGTTAAGCCATCTCTCGCTACAGCTTCATCATCCATGCGGCCTCTTGTGCTTCCTAATCCAGAAGCTCCAGTCGCACCTGCCGCACCCATTGTGCCTGCAGCAGCACTTGTTGAAGTATTATCATATGGCGCTTTTCCATCGTAGTTCGCACCGTATTCACGGTCTACAAACAATAGAATCTTGCCGTTTTGTACTTCGTTGTAGTAGCGGTCAGCTTCTGCATCGTCTACACCCATTCCTGAGAATGCTTCACGTGAAGATTCGTTGCCTGATAAGAAGCCCATGAATTTGTCCATCCAGTTGCCTTCAGATGATTTGTAGTCTACATCTGTCCGTCCCCGAACCATTGAAATCTGGTCTTTATCACGTGCCATCACATACATGTCTTCTTCTCGGGAACCTTGTGCTTTCAG
Organism: Planococcus sp. (in: firmicutes); assembly: GCA_030147225.1. Taxonomy (GTDB): domain Bacteria; phylum Bacillota; class Bacilli; order Bacillales_A; family Planococcaceae; genus Planococcus. The sequence continues at coordinate 4,145 of JASLAI010000250.1, forward strand.
TTCCTCGATTTTTTTCAATACTTCTGTTTCGGTATCGAACGTTCCCATAAATTTATTGTTGGCCATTTTCTATTCCTCCAATTTTTATGCGTATTTTAAAAATACTTGCTTAGTTTAGAAAATACCCGACATGGGCTTTCTTAAACATACTGCTATTTCAAATTTCCGTTTCAGCTGCTTTGACCTTGTTTAATCCACTTGTCTTTCCCAGTGTCTGTGAGCAGTAATAGCTTCAAGAAATTGGGTGGTAAAATCCATTCCACTGCCTGACAGCACTACACCTGGCTGACCCTCAATGCCTGCAGCCTGCAGCCATTGCTGACCATCGTGTGTAGCTCCGATCGGCTTGTAATGGTCAAATGCCTCTCCAATATAACGGGCTGCCTCTTTAGCGAATTTCCTGCTGACATCCGGTCCGCCAACAGCATAAATCGCATCATAAAGAACGGGATCAGTAGTAGTGAATGTGTGGTCCACTTCAATTTCTTTGCTGCTCGAACCGGCAATCATTCCTTGTCTTTCACTGACCACTTCATATTGTGCTCCTTCTGCTTTAAGCCCTTCAAGAACCTTCAGCACTTCAGCATCATCAAAGCCCTGATCGATCAGCACTCCTACTTTGCGGGTAGCTGGAGATTTTTTTGTATTATCCAGGCTTAAAGCCGGTGAGGTTTTCGTGACATCAGAACCGCCACTCGTTGGAGCTGCAACGCCGATATTTTTGGCAATCGCCTGAGCCAATTCCAAATTGACGTTTGTAAACATTTCAACAGCACCTTCGCGAATCCACTTTTCCTGGCATTTCCCAAGTTCAAAACTGAAAGCTTCGATAATATGCTTCCGTTCCGGCTCAGTCATGCTGTTCCAAAACATAGTCGCTTGAGAAAAATGATCTTTGAAACTTTCGCTGCGGGCACGCACCTTACGCCCTTCCATTTTCTCCTGGTAATGCGAATAGCCGCCTTCAGCTTCGCTGACTGGAGCTGGTGTTCCATTCGTAAATGAACTTTTCTGATACGATACACGGCCTTTATTGATTGTTTGGCGTCCAAAGCCATCGCGCTGATTATTATGGAACGGGCAAACTGGCCGGTTGATCGGAAGTTCATGGAAATTCGGTCCATTTAAACGCAGCAATTGTGTATCTGTATAAGAAAACAGTCGCCCTTGTAGCAACGGGTCATTCGAAAAGTCAATCCCTGGAACTACATGGCCAGGATGGAACGCTACCTGTTCAGTTTCCGCAAAGACATTGTCAACGTTGCGGTTCAAAGTCATCTTGCCGACCATCTGCATCGGGATCTCTTCCTGAGGCCATAATTTAGTGGCATCCAGCAAATCAAAATCGAATTTATGCTCGTCTTCCTCTGCAATGATTTGAACACCGAGTTCCCATTCCGGAAAATCCCCGTTTTCAATTGAATCGTACAGGTCCCGACGATTAAAATCTGCATCTTTACCAGCTATTTTTTGAGCTTCGTCCCATACTAGCGAATGGGTTCCAAGCGTAGATTTCCAATTGAATTTAACAAAATGTGATTTTCCTTCAGCGTTCACAAAACGGAACGCGTGCACGCCAAAACCATCCATCATCCGGAAACTGCGTGGAATTGCGCGATCAGACATCAGCCACATCATCATATGTGCAGTTTCCTGATTGTTAATGACAAAATCCCATAGTGTGTCGTGGGCACTGGCTGCCTGAGGCATTTCGTTATGCGGCTCCGGCTTTACTGCATGGACAAAATCCGGAAACTTAATGGCATCTTGAATAAAGAACACTGGCATATTGTTGCCTACCAAATCATAATTTCCTTCTTCTGTATAAAACTTTGTGGAAAATCCACGAACATCCCTCACTGTTTCTGCAGATCCTTTAGATCCAGCTACAGTTGAAAAACGAACAAACACAGGTGTCTTTTTGCCTTTTTCCGATAAAAACTTGGCTTTTGTCAAATGCTCCAACGAATCATACGCTTCGAATACACCATGTGCGGCATATCCTCTTGCATGAACAACACGCTCTGGGATGCGTTCGTGGTCAAAATGGGTCATCTTTTCACGAAAATGAAAATCCTCCATTAAAGTCGGTCCGCGTTCTCCAGCTTTTAATGAAAATTCATCTTCAGCCATCTTCAGCCCTTGGTTAGTCGTCAGGCTTGTGCCCGAATCGTCTACCCTGTATTGATCCAGTTGTTCGTCCTTGCTGTTCTCATTTACATTAGGTTGTTTCGCCATTTTGTCACTCCTTCTGCAGTTTCTCTAATCTTTCTTCTACTACCCTGTCTTCTTTTAATAAACACATAATCATTTAATTAAATTAAAAAACCTGCAGGCTTATTAAAGCCTGCAGGAGTCGAATTAAAAGATGCTTAAATCCCATTCTTTCGAAATTTGACGCAGCATCATAGTGCCCGCTGCGCTATTTCCTTGTACATCAATTGCTGGTCCGTAAACACCAATTCCTGCTCCTGCCCGGAATTCATAGGTCTGCGAATGGAGCTTTGGCGGAACAGCGGCCATAATACCGCCTGAAACGCCGCTTTTCGCAGGAATTCCGACATGTGCTGCAAAGTTTCCTGAAGAATTGTACATGCCGCATGTCACCATCAATACTTTTGCGACCTGGGCGATTTCTTCGGAGAAATGCTTGACTTTAGTAATCGGATTAAATCCGTCATATCCTATAATGAGGCCAATCAATGCCAGGTCCTTCGTGCTTACTTTGATGGCGCATTGCCGAATATAGATATCCAATGCTTCCTCCACTTCAAGTTCCAAAAACTTTGCTTCCTTCAAATAATAAGCGAGCGCACGGTTACGGTGAGAAGACTTCCATTCTGAATCGTAAACGTCCTTATCCAGCTCAAGCGGATGACCCACCAGCTCTTCCAAAAAATGCAGCAGGTATTCATATTTTTTCTGGCTGGTCTGACCAGGCAGTAGAGCTGAAATTGTTATGGCTCCCGCATTAATGAAAGGATTGAACGGTTTGTTCGGCCGATGGATTTCAAACGGAATAATTGAGTTGAACGCTTCTCCGGTCGGTTCCACATCTACTCGCTCCAACACGAACTCAAGGCCATAATGACAGCTCAATGCGATGAATGTCAGTGCTTTGGAAATACTCTGCAAAGTAAATTCCTTATCTGTATCACCTGCGCAATAATAATTTCCTTCTTCATCAACCATGCAGATACCGAGCTGGCTCGGATCTTCTTTCCCAAGTGCTGGTATGTATTGTGCAGTAGTCCCCAATACAGCGTGGCCTTTGTTTTCTTTGACCCAGGCTTCCAACTGATCCTGTATACGTGGATTGCTTTGCACTGCCATCCCTCCTTTACATTCTTTACCTTCATCATGAAGGAGTCCAGATGCCTTTGTCAAAAGCTATTGAC